>JANXTP010000411.1 GCA_025352345.1 Burkholderiales bacterium
GAAGACAGCTACCGCAACCGCTGGGCCCACGACAAGATCGTGCGCAGCACGCACGGTGTGAACTGCACCGGATCCTGCTCCTGGAAGATCTACGTCAAGGGCGGTATCGTCACCTGGGAAACCCAGCAGACCGACTACCCCCGCACCCGCTGGGACATGCCCAACCACGAGCCGCGCGGCTGCGCGCGCGGCGCGAGCTACAGCTGGTACCTGTACAGCGCGAACCGCGTCAAGTACCCGATGGTGCGCGGGCGCTTGTTAAAAACCTGGCGCGCGGCACGCCTCGCGCACGACCCGGTCGATGCCTGGGCCTCGATCGTCGAGGACGATGCGAAGCGGCGCGACTACCAGCAGGTGCGCGGGCTGGGCGGGTTTGTGCGGTCGAACTGGGATGAGGTCAACGAGATCGTCGCCGCCGCCAACGTCTACACCATCAAGCGGCACGGAGCGGACCGTGTGATCGGCTTCTCGCCGATCCCGGCGATGAGCATGGTCAGCTACGCCGCCGGCTCGCGCTACCTGTCGCTGATCGGCGGTGTCTGCATGAGCTTCTACGACTGGTATTGCGATCTGCCGCCGGCGAGTCCGCAGGTCTGGGGCGAGCAGACCGATGTGCCCGAATCGGCCGACTGGTTCAACTCAAGCTTCATCATTGCCTGGGGCTCGAACGTGCCGCAGACGCGCACGCCCGATGCCCACTTCTTCACCGAGGTTCGCTACAAGGGCACGAAGACGGTGGCGGTGACGCCCGACTACTCCGAGGTCGCCAAGCTCGCCGACATCTGGATGAACCCGAAGCAGGGCACCGACGCGGCGGTCGCGATGGCGATGGGCCATGTGATCCTGAAGGAGTTCTACTTTCCTGACACGGGTGAGCGCAGTGCCTATTTCGACGACTACGTGCGCCGCTACACCGACATGCCGATGCTGGTGATGCTGAAGGAACACACGCTGCCGAGCGGCGAAGTCATCAGCGTGCCCGACCGCTATGTGCGTGCGTCCGACTTCAACGGCAAGCTTGGGGCAGCCAACAACCCGGAATGGAAGACGGTCGCCTTCGACGAAGCCGGCAAGGTCGTGCTGCCGGTCGGCGCCATCGGCTTTCGCTGGGGCCCGGACGGGCGCGCCGACGAAGGCCAGTGGAACCTGCAAGCCAAGGAGGCGCGCCACGGCCACGAGGTCAAGCTGCAGTTGTCGGTGATGGAAGGCGCAGACACCACCAGCGCAGCGAGCCCCGAGACCGCCAAGGTCGGATTCCCGTACTTCGGCGGTGTCGTCAGCCCGAACTTTCCGAACAACTCGCTGGGCGGGGCCAACACCGATGTGCTGGTGCGCACCGTGCCGGTCAGGCGCATCGCGCTCGGCAAGGAAGGCGAGAAGCGCGAGACGCTGGTGGCCACGGTGTTCGACCTGCAGGCGGCGAACTACGGCATCGCGCGCGGTCTGCCGGGCGAGCTCGCCGCGAAGAGCTTCGATGACGACACGCCCTACACGCCGGCATGGCAGGAACGCATCACCGGCACGCCGCGTGCGCAGCTGATCACGGTCGCCCACCAGTTCGCCGAGAACGCGCACAAGACGCATGGCAAGTCGATGGTGATCATCGGCGCGGCGATGAACCACTGGTACCACAGCGACATGAACTATCGCGGCGTCATCAACATGCTGATGATGTGCGGCTGCATCGGCCAGTCGGGCGGTGGCTGGGCGCACTACGTCGGCCAGGAGAAGCTGCGACCGCAGACCGGCTGGACGCCGCTGGCGTTCGCGCTCGACTGGGTCCGCCCGCCGCGCCAGATGAACAGCACCAGCTTCTTCTATGCCCACACCGACCAGTGGCGCTACGAGAAGCTCGGCATGGAAGAGGTGCTGTCGCCGCTGGCCGACAAGACGCGCTATGCCGGCAGCATGATCGACTACAACGTGCGCGCCGAGCGCATGGGCTGGCTGCCTTCGGCACCGCAGCTGCAGACGAATCCGATGCAGGTGGTGCGTGATGCAGAAGCGGCGGGCCTGGCGCCGAAGGACTATGCGGTGAAGGCGCTGCAGGACGGTTCGCTGAAGCTGAGCTGCACCGATCCCGACCACCCGG
>JANXTP010000073.1 GCA_025352345.1 Burkholderiales bacterium
TGCCCCTGTTAGGTGTCTGGGCTTCCACCAACAGCATCGTCGACAATGGCTACGCGCCCAACTACGTTTTCCGCCTCTCCTTGCGCGACAGTTGGGCGATGCCGACGATGCTGCGCCATGCGGCGAAGAAGGGTGCCAAGCGGGTTGGCCTGCTGCTGACCAACAACAATTGGGGGCGCGGCAACCACGAGGCGGCCGAGGTCTATGTCGCCTCGCATCCCGAGTTGAAAATCGTCGGCACCCAGTGGTTTAACTGGGCCGACAAGACTTTTCTGGACAAGGTCGCAGCCCTCAAGCAGGCCGGGGCGCAAGCCATAGTCTTGGTGGCCAACGCCGAGGGCAGCCAAGTGGTGCGCGAAATGGCGACGCTGCCGAAGGCAGAGCGCTTGCCCATCGTCGGCCACTGGGGCATGAGCGGCGGCACTTTCGTTGAGGATGCCGGCCCGGCCCTGCAAGAAATCGACTTCTCCCTGGTGCAGACCTACAGCTTCATCGATGCGAAGCGGCCCAAGGCCAGGCAGGTGCTGGCGGCGGCGCAGCGCCTGTTTGGCGTGAAAGACGCCCGCAGTCTGGCCTCGCCGGTGGGCCTGGCGCACGCCTACGATCTGACCCACATCCTGGCCCGCGCCATCGCCCACGCCGGCAGCACCGAGCGCCCCGCCGTGCGCGCCGCCCTGGAGCAGGTGCGCGACTACGAGGGTCTGATCAAGCGTTATCCGCAGCCCTTCACACCCGCGCGGCACGAGGCGCTGAGCCAAGGGGACGTGTTCATGGCGCGCTATGCCCCGGATGGCGCCATCGTCCGGATCGTTGATCGTTGATCGCTGACATGAAGTCAATGCAGCCAAGGCGCCTGCACAAGATCTGGCGCGACTGGCTGAACGCGAGCTTCGCCAACCAGATCACGCTCTTCGCCCTGTCGTTCACCCTGGGGGTTTCCTTGGTTGTCGGCGCCGCGTCCTACCTCGCCCTGCGCGCGCAGATCGAGGCCGCCATCCAGCACGAGCTGGCGACTCAAACCCACCTGATTGAGAGACGCCTGAGCCATAACATCAATCAAGCCCGCGCTGAACTGGAAACCTTGTCCAGGAATTCCCTCATCGTCAACGGCCTGGTGGATTCGTCGGGGCGCGATGACTATTTGCGGCCCTTTCTGCGCGACTTTCACCTTGCCATATCCGGCCAGGAAGGCACTTCACTGACGCTCTATGATTTCGGCGGCAAGCCCCTCATCCAGTTCAGACCGAACCCCGCCATCGCCGCGGATGCGGATGCGGATGCGGAAGTGATCGGCCAAGTGATTGCCACGGGCCAGCCGCAGGTTCGGGTCATCACGCAGGGCAAGCAGACTTATTTGAAGCTGGTGCAGCCCATCCACTTCCGGCCGACCCAGAGCGTGGAGGGCGCGCTGTCCGAGCGCATCCAGCTTGCACCGCTGCTCGCCGGCACCGGCATCGCCCTCAGCGAAGGCCAGTTTTTGCAACTGCACGCAGCGGACGCCGTGGTGGCGCAGATCGGGGCCAGCCGGCAAGATCTCCTGCGCGTGGAGCGAGCGCTCAAGCTCGATGCTCCGTTCGACACCCTGAGGCTGCGGCTCACGCTGGACAGTTCAACGCGCGATGCCCATGGCCCGCTGGATCGGCTGACGCTGATCTATGGCCTCGGCCTCCTCCTCTTCCTGCCTCTGGTGGGCTGGGGCACCCAGCGCAGCTCGCGCCGCCTGGTCGTGCCGCTGGTCCAGCTCAGTGCGACGGCCGATGCCATCGCCCGCAGCGGCGTGATCACCGTGCCGCTGCAAATCGACGGTCCGAACGAAGCGAACGAAGTGGGGCGGCTGGCGGACGCCCTCGGCCGAATGCTGGCGCGCTTGGGCGCCACCCAAGCCGAGCTGAACAATCAGTCAGCAGGTCTGCTGGCGAGTGAACAGCTTCTGCAGTCGGTTCTGGATTCGGCGCTGGATGCATTCATCAGTATCAATGCACAGGGTCAGGTGACCGACTGGAATCTGCAAGCCGAGCGAATGTTCGGCTATTCGCGTGCCGACGCGCTAGGGAAACCTCTCGAAAGTTTGATCATCCCGCCCGCTTTGAATGAGGCACATCGGCGCGGGCTCGAACACTTTCTTAAAACCGGTGAAGGCCGCCTGCTGGGGAAGCTCGTTGAAGTCACTGCCGTGCGGGCGAGTGGCGGTGAATTTCCGGTCGAGATCGCGATTGTGGAGAGTCGGATTGGAAATATTATTTCTTTCAATGCTTTTGTGCGCGACATCAGCGCACGCAAGCAGCGCGAGGAGGAAATCCGCCAGCTCAACGTCAACCTCGAGCGGAAAGTGCTCGAGCGCACCACCGAGCTGAACCAGTTCAAAAACACGCTCGACCAGACGCTGGAAGGCGTCTACATACTCGATCCGGATACGCTGCTTTTCACCTACGTGAACGAAGGCGCGATGCGGCAAACAGGCTACAGCCAAATCGAGTTGATGCAAATGACACCGGTGGATTTCAACAAGCCCGTGGTGACCGTGGAGAAATTCAAGCGATTAGTGCAGCCATTGATAACGGGTGTGCAGAGCTCGTTTACTTTCCAGAGCGTCCACCGCCGCAAGGACGGGAATGACATCCCGGTGGAAATCTTTCTCCAGCTCATCCGCCTGGAGGGCCAGGCGCCGCGTTTCGTGGCCATGGTGAACGACATCAGCGCACGCAAGCAGGCCGAAGCCGAGCGCCGCTCGCTCGAGGTCCAACTGCGCGAATCGCAGAAGATGGAGGCCGTCGGCACGCTGGCCGGTGGCATCGCGCACGACTTCAACAACATCCTGGGCGCCATCATGGGCAACGTGGTGCTGGCGCGCGGCGACCTGCCGGCGGGCCATGCTGCGCAGAAGAGTCTGGACCAGATCGGCAAGGGCGGCGCGCGGGCGCGCAGCCTGGTGCAGCAGATCCTCACCTTCAGCCGCCGCCAGCCGCACGAACTGGTGAACCAGCCGCTGCGCCCGCTGGTGGAAGAGGCGCTGGCGCTGCTGCGCTCCACTTTGCCGGTGCGGGTCAGGCTGGAGGCTGTCCTGAGCGAGGCGCCGCTCTACCTGAACGCCGACGGCAGCCAGATCCAGCAGGTGGTGATGAACCTGTGCACCAACGCCTGGCATGCCCTGCAAGACAGCACCGG
>JANXTP010000104.1 GCA_025352345.1 Burkholderiales bacterium
TGCAGGGGGGCGGGTGACCATGGCGGCGGATTGTAGGGAGCGGGTTCACGCGGCCGACGGCGCCCGCCGAGCCGGCGCGTCGATGGGCTGACATACATTTCCGCACGCGCTTCCGCCCCTCGACATGACCCAACCTTCGACGCCCGACAAGCGCCCGCCCACATCCCGCGCCATCCACACCGGCCTCGCGGTCTCAGACTGGGTGCGGCGCTGGTCGCACCTGGTGATGGCCGACAGCACCGTGCTCGATCTGGCCTGCGGCAGCGGCCGTCATAGCCGCTGGTTCCATGAACGCGGTTGCGTGGTCACGGCGGTGGATCGTGATGTCGCGGCGCTTCAAGGCCTGCAGGGTGTGGCGCGCACCGTGGTCGCCGACCTGGAAAGCCAGCCGTGGCCGCTGCACGGTGAAGCCTTCTCTGCCGTGGTCGTGACGAACTACCTCTGGCGCGCGCTGCTACCGGACATCGCCCGCAGCATCGGCGCCTCGGGTGTGCTGATTTATGAAACCTTCGCCACAGGGAACGCGAGCATCGGCAAGCCCTCCAACCCCGACTTCCTGTTGCGCCCAGGTGAGTTGCTGCAATTCGCAGCAGACCACGGGCTGCGGGTGGTGGCCTACGAAGATGGTTTTGCAAGCTCACCCGATCGGTACATCCAGCGCCTGGTGGCGATGCGCCCTTCCGTCAGCAGCGCCGACACACAGCGCTATCCGCTGGATCCCCCGTGAACCGTCGCCGCGCCGGCTAAAATCGAAAGCTTGCAAGGAACTCCCATGAAACCGATCACTGGCAGCATCGTCGCGCTGGTCACGCCGATGCACGAGGACGGCAGCGTCGACTACGACACGCTGCGCAGCCTGATGGACTGGCACATCGCTGAAGGCACGGACTGCATCGGCGTGGTCGGCACCACCGGCGAGTCCCCGACGGTGTCGGTGGAAGAACACTGCGAGATCATCCGTGTGGCAGTGGAACATGCACGCGGGCGCGTCCCGATCATGGCGGGCGCTGGTGGCAATTCCACGCGCGAGGCGATCGAGCTGACACGATTTGCCGAGCAGGTCGGTGCCGACTGCGTGCTGTCGGTAGTGCCTTACTACAACAAGCCTTCGCAAGAAGGCATCTACCAGCACTTCAAGGCCATCGCCGAAGCGGTCGACACCCCCATCGTTCTGTACAACGTGCCCGGCCGCACGGTGGCCGATATGCAGCCCGAAACCACGCTGCGGCTGGCGCAGTTGCCCGGCATCGTCGCCGTCAAGGAAGCCACCGGCAACATCGAGCGCGCGGCCTGGCTGATCAAGCACGCACCGCCCGGCTTCGCGATCTATTCGGGCGACGACCCGACCGCCATTGCGCTGATGCTGCTGGGCGGGCACGGCAATGTCAGCGTGACCGCGAATGTGGCGCCGCGCGCAATGCACGAACTCTGCGTCGCAGCGATGGCCGGCCAGGTGCGTGTAGCCACTGAGATCCACATGCGCTTGCTGCCGCTGCACAAGCACCTGTTCGCCGAGCCCAGCCCGGCACCGACCAAGTGGGCGCTGGCGCAGCTGGGTCGTTGCAAGAACACCTTGCGCCTGCCACTGGTGCCGCTGACGCCGGCGGGTGTCGCTACCGTCGGCGCGGCCATGCGTGATGCAGGCGTGCTGTGAGCGGCCGTCGCCGGTCGCCCGTGCCACCTGAGATGTCCTTACTTTCGCCATCGGCGACCCATGGTCTGCGCAGCCGCTGCGCTGCCACTGCCCCCACGGAGATGAACAACGTGACAGATACGAAACAAGACCGCTTCGGCACCGCATCGAACCATGGCTTGCGCGCTTGGCGCGTCGCCAGCTCGATGGTGGTGATCAGCCTCGCGGGTTGCACCTCGGTGGGCAGCTTGTTCAAGGGCGACAAGGTCGACTACCGCGCCCAATCGGGCCAGACCCAGGGCCTGGAAGTGCCGCCGGATCTGACGCAGCTGGCCCGCGACTCACGCTACAAGCAGGATGGTTCTGGCGTCGTCAGCGCGGCGACCTACCAGGCTCCTACGTTCGGCGGGGCCACCAACGGCGGCACGAACGCACCGGGTGTGGCGCCCAACACCGATCCGAATGTGACCATCGAGCGCAGCGGCAACGACCGATGGATCGTCACCACCTTCACCCCCGAGCAGGTGTGGCCCAAGCTCAAGCAGTTCTGGGCCGAGCGCGGCTTCACCCTCGCGGTCGAGCAGCCTGACGTCGGCGTGATGGAAACCGAGTGGAACGAGAACCGCTCGAAGATTCCGCAGGACTTCATCCGCTCGACGATCGGCTTGGTGCTCGATGCCGCCTGGGACAGCGGCGAGCGCGACCGCTACCGGACCCGCGTCGAGCGTGGCGAAAAGGGCAGCGAGATCTACATCAGCCACCGCGGCGCGGAAGAGATCTTGACTGGCTCGAACAAAGACAGCAGCACCTGGCAGCCACGGGCCCCGGAACCTGAACTCGAAGCCGAGATGCTGCGCCGGCTGCTGCTCAAGCTCGGCGCGCCGGAAGAAAAGGCCACCGCGCTGGTCGCGCCTGGAGAGCTGCCGCCTGCGCGTGCGCGGCTGCTGTCAGGCGGCTCTGCAGGCGCCATTGAAGTGGACGACGATTTCGATCGCGCCTGGCGCCGGGTCGGGTTGGCGCTCGACCGCAGCGGCTTCGCAGTCGAAGACCGCGACCGTGCGCAAGGCTTCTATTACGTGAGCTACACCGATCAGAACGACGCACCGACGAAGCAGGAGCCCGGCGTGTTCAGCAAGCTGTTGAATTTCAGCGGCTTCGGCAGCGACAAGAAAGACCCGAAACAGGCGGTTCGCTACCGGGTTCAGGTCAAGGGCGATGGGCAGCACAGCAAGGTCACCGTGCAGAACTCGGAAGGCGGCGCGCCCGACAACGAGGTTGCCACGCGCCTGGCCAAGCTGCTGGTAGCCGACCTGAAGTAATCGTTGGTCAACGCCCACGAAAAAGCCGCCCTCGGGCGGCTTTTTCGCGTCGGTGTGAACCGATCACTTCTTCATGGCGTCCTTGGCGGCATCGGCTGCCTTGACAGCAGCGTCCTTGGCGGCATCAGCTGCAGCGTTGGCGGCATCCATCGTCGCGCCGGTAGCACCGCTGGCGGCGGACATCGTGGCGTTAGCAGCAGCCGATGCGGCGGTGTCAACAGCCGACGCGGCAGCGGCGGACACTTCAGCGATGGCCGGAGCGGCAGCGGAAGCAGCCGCTTCGACGGCCGGAGTGACTTCTTCTTTCTTGCCGCAAGCGGTAAGAGCAACAGCAGCAAACAGGGTGGCCAGCACGAGCGACTTGTTCATGTTCATCCTCAGTCAAAAAGGTCGAAAAAAAGGAAAAGGTCCAGAGCCGTCGCCTGAGCGACAAACCCAAAACTCAGGAGCTAAAGGCCAATAAACCCTTAGGCTACAGCCAACTAGTATATGGCGCAGCTGGAATGTGAATCACAAACCGAGCGTGCTTGACGGGAAGGCGTCGACGGAACGTTGCATCAACGCGTCAAGCCGCTCCCGCTCACCAACGGCGTCGGCCAGGTCGGTGGACAGCGATCCGCGCCAACGCTCTCGG
>JANXTP010000209.1 GCA_025352345.1 Burkholderiales bacterium
CCGAGACGAAGCAGATCGGGATCAGGTGGCCTTGCCGCAGCGCTTCTTCGAGCGGCGCATGCAGCTCGCGTGGCTCGATGTCGCCGTCGTTCAGGTAGCGTTCGACGAAGTCGGCGTCGACCTCGACCACCTGCTCGACCAAGGCCCGGTGCGCGGTTTCCACGCTGGAAAAATCGGCCTCGAGACCTGGAACAGCGCGCGGATTGAAGAAGCAATCGACGACCTTCGTGCCGCCCGCCGCCGGCAAGTTCAGCGGCAGGCACTCCTTGCCGAATGCGGTCTGGATCTGCGCCACCAGCACCGCTAGATCGACCCCGACGGCGTCGATTTTGTTGACGATGACGAGCCGGCACAGGCGCCGGCTCGCGGCCCACGCCATCATGCGCACACTCATTGGTTCGATGCCGGTCGCGGCGTTGATGACGATGGCGGCAGTCTCGACCGCTTCGAGTGCCGTCATCGACTGGCCGACGAAGTCGCCATAGCCCGGCGGATCGATCAGGTGGATGCGCGTGCCGCGATGATTCAGGTGCAGCACCGCAGAGTTCAGCGAATGCTGGGCGCGGCGCTCCATCGGGTCGAAGTCACTCGTGGTCGTGCCGCGTTCCAGGCTGCCGGGCCCGCCGAGCATGCCCGCCTTCACCAGCAGCGCCTCGGCCAGGCTGGTCTTGCCGGCCCCCGTCTGGCCGACGAGGGCCACGGTTCGGATCGCCTGAGTGTCTGCGTGCGGGGCCGTGGGCGTCATGGCGTTCTCCGGGCGGCGCCGTGGCGCCAGGGGTTGAAGGTGGTGGGTGGGCACAGGGTACGGGATCGCGCCGCGCGCGGCAATCGGGACATGAGGCGATCGGCACCCGGCGATCACACCCGCGCGCTCCTAGAATCCGCCGCACGCAAGCGCACACTGATCCGCCCCCAACGACCCCCGCTTCATGCCCGTCCACCCGCTTTGGCGCGACCGCCGCACGCTGGCCTTGGTCGCACTTCTGTGCCTCGGGCAGGTGGTGCTGTGGGGGCTGGTCGCAGGCCTGATGTACAAGGCGCCCGAGATCGACAGCGCCGAGCAGTTGGTCTGGGCCTATTCAATGCAAGCCGGCTACTGGAAGCATCCGCCGCTGCCCTCGTGGATCATGCACGGCCTGTTGCAACTTTTCGGGCCGTCGGTGGCGCTGCCGTTCGTCGCCACGCAGGCCTGCATCGTGATCGCGCTGGCGCTGACCTGGCGGCTGGGCTGCGAAGTGATGTCGGCGCGACGATCGCTGATCGCGCTGGCGCTGACCTCGCTCGTCACGTACCACAACATCGGCGGCGACAGCTTCAATCACAACACCGTGCTGCTGCCGTTCCAGGCCGCATTGGTGCTGGCGTTCTACCTCGCGGCGCGGCGCGGCAGCTGGCGCTGGTGGGCACTGACCGGCGTACTCGCCGGCCTGGCAATGCTGGTCAAGTACATGGCGCTGTTGCCGATCGCAGCCCTGCTGCTGTACGCGCTGCTCGACCGCCGCCTGCACACGCGCCGCACCGCGCTCGGCCTGTTGGGGGCCACCGGTGTGGCGTTGGCAGTGATGGCGCCGCACCTGCAATGGCTGGTCGCGACCAACTTCCTGCCGTTCCGCTATGCGCGCGAGGTGTCGCAGACCCTGCCTGGCGTGCTGGCCACGGTGCTCAGCCTCGGCGGCTTTGCGGCGATCCAGGGGCTGCGCCTGCTGCCGTTCGTCGCGGGCTTGAGCGTGACGCTGTGGCGGCGCCGGGCAGATCCGCTCGGGGTCGCGCAATCGAGCCCGCCGATGCCAAAGTCCGACCGCCTGTTCGTGGCCGTCGTCGGCCTCGCACCGCTCGTCATCACGATGGCCATCGGCCTGTTTAGCGAAACCGCCTTGCAGGCGCGCTGGGGCACGAATGCGTTCCTGCTCACCGGCCTGTGCGCGATGACGTGGCTGACGCGCCCCGACAGCGCCGCAATGCTCAGGCGTTGCCTGCAATTCGTGATCGCCGCGCAGGTCGTGCTGGGCCTGGGCCAGACGCTGGCCAAGACCGTCGTCGCCGAACACCTGGGCCGCGGCACGCGCGCCAACTTCCCCGGCGCGCTGCTGGCGCAGCAAGCGCAACAGGCTTGGCAGGCGCACAGCGATGCACCGCTGCGGCTGTTGGTGACCGACATCTGGCTGGCCGGCAACATCATCGCGCACCGGGCGCAGACGATGGCGGTGCTGATCGATGGTGATCCGGCCAAGTCACCCTGGGTCGGCGTGGCCGATGTGGACGGCTGCGGCGCGCTTGTGCTCGACGGCACGAAGGTCGATGGCGCACCGCCGAACGCCGTGATCGAGGCCTTGCTGGCCCGCGCGGATGTGCGCGGCGCGTGGACCTTGCCGTGGTCAGCAGGCAAGGGCGCGGGTGCCGGTGCGGGCGGCGCGTCGGCGCCAGTCGTGGTCCGCTGGGGCATCGTCAACCCGCGCGCGGGCGCGAACTGCGCGCTGACTTGAGTCTGACTTGAGTCAATGTGGCTTTGCCACTTTCCTTGACTCCCCACGGGGGACAGGCGTCGCGAAGCGGCGTCCTTGGGGCGCTCTGCAGTGGACTATGCCGCGTGGCGGACGGTCAGTGCCTCAATGACGGCAGGAACGTATCAGTCTTCGTCCAACGCCGGCCAGTGCAGGCTTGACCCGGCATCGACCATCTCGACCCGTTCGCAGTCTTGCGGCGAAGCCGTTGCCAGTTGCGCCGAGAACAAACGCTTCACTTGAGCGCTCCAGCCCGGCGCCAGGCCGATCTCGACCCGGTTGCGCGCTGGCAAATCGCGGCCGGTCACGGCGCGCGGAGTCTGCAGGCTTGGTGCGCCAAAGGCGCGTGCAGCGGCGATCTGCGCGTCGTCGGTGATGTCGGTCGACTCAGCCACCAGCTCCCGTCACTGGAACGCCACTTCCGCAAAGCTGCGCAGCTTGCGGCTGTGCAGCTGGTCGACGCCGGCTTCGCGCAGCAGCTCGATCGCACGGATGCCGATGCGCAGGTGCTGGTCGACCCGCTCGCGATAGAAGTGATTCGCCATGCCCGGCAGCTTGATCTCGCCGTGCAGCGGCTTGTCCGACACGCACAGCAGGGTGCCGTAGGGCACGCGGAAGCGGAAGCCGTTCGCGGCGATCGTCGCGCTTTCCATGTCGAGCGCGATCGCGCGGCTCTGGCTGAAGCGGCGCTCCGGCGTGCTCGCAGCGTGGTGCGACGGCAGCAGCTCCCAGTTGCGGTTGTCGGTGCTCGCGACGGTGCCGGTGCGCATGATGCGTTTTAGCTCGTAGCCCTTCAGCTGGGTGATCTCCTCGACCGCCTTTTCGAGCGCGACCTGCACTTCCGCCAGCGCCGGGATCGGCACCCACAGCGGCAGCTCTTCGTCGAGCACGTGGTCTTCGCGCACATAGCCGTGGGCCAGCACGTAGTCGCCGAGCTGCTGCGTGTTGCGCAGGCCGGCGCAGTGGCCGAGCATGACCCAGGCGTGCGGCCGCAGCACCGCGATGTGGTCGGTGATCGTCTTCGCGTTGGCCGGGCCGACGCCGATGTTGACCATCGTGATGCCGCTGCCGTCGGCGCGCACCAGGTGGTAGGCCGGCATCTGCGGCAGGCGCGGCGGCGCGCTTCCGAGGTCGTCGCCAGGTTGCGTCGGCAGGCCCTTGCGCCGCGTGATCACGTTGCCCGGTTCGACGAACGCCACGTAGTCCTGCGCCCGCGCTTCGCTGGCCATCGTCTCGTGCCCGAGGCGCACGAACTCGTCGATGTAAAACTGGTAGTTCGTGAACAGCACGAAGTTCTGAAAATGCTCGGGCGCGGTGCCGGTGTAGTGACGCAGTCGGTGCAGCGAGTAGTCGACTCGCGGCGCAGTGAACAGCGCCAGCGGTTGCGCGTCGCCCGGGCCGGTCTCGTGCGTGCCGTTGGCGATGCCGTCGTCCATCGCGTTCAGGTCGGGCAGGTCGAAGCGGTCGCGCAACAGCAGCCGGCGCTCGGGGGTCAGGTTGCCCTCGAGGTGGTCGTTGTCGGCGAGCGAAAAGTGCACGGGAATCGGATGCGCGCTGGTACCGATCTCGAGCGACACCTGGTGGTTCTTCAGAAGCAGGCGGAACTGTTCGAGGTAGTAGTTCGCGAAAAGGTCGGGCCGGGTCAGCGTGGTCTCGAAG
>JANXTP010000227.1 GCA_025352345.1 Burkholderiales bacterium
ACCACGCGTTTGCAGCGCGCATGCAGCAGGGCCATGGCGCACATGGCGCAGGGTTCGAGCGTCACGTACAGCTCGCATTCGGGCAAGCGATAGTTGCCCAGCAAGGTGGCGGCATGGCGCAACGCCACGATTTCCG
The DNA here is from genome assembly GCA_025352345.1 of Burkholderiales bacterium. GTDB lineage: Bacteria > Pseudomonadota > Gammaproteobacteria > Burkholderiales > Burkholderiaceae_C > PBB1. Next base: position 137 of record JANXTP010000227.1, read on the forward strand.
CATGCGCGGTCGGGTCGTGCTGGGTGATGGGGCGGTTGTAGCCGGTCGCAATCACCTGCCCAGCGCGCATCACCACCGCGCCGACCGGCACCTCGCCGACCAGCCAGGCGTTCTGCGCCTGATCGAGCGCGATGCGCATCGCCGCTTCGTCCTGCGGCGAGGGGGGTGTGGTCATGGGGGCGGCGGCTCAGCGCGAATCGTCGCCATGTGCGGGCGGGGCCTGCATCGCGCGAACCAGATCGTCCTGTACCTTGCGCGGCAGGTCGCGCGTGGGCGTCGCGGCGAGCGCCGGATCGATGCCCGCCGCCGATGCGGCATCCGGCGAAACCGCGACCACCGCGCCGTGGCCGCTGACCTGCTTCAGCTGCGTCTTGGCGAGCAAGCCCACGATGGCCAAGACCACCAACAGTGAGACGCACCCCAACAGCATCCGCATGGCTGACTCCGGTTCGACGTGATTCGCGGCTGGCGAATGCGGCGGATGCTAACGCAGCGTCGGTGCTGCGCGAGGCCCGCAGCGCCCGCCATCGCTGCCATTCACGTCGACATGCCGCGCCCGCTTTGCAGACGCTGCTCCAGCTGCTCGATGGCCTGCGCGAGCCCGTCGAGGTTGGGGTTGATGGCCAGCGCGCGCTTGAAGAATGCCATTGCCAGTTCCAGGTGCCCCATCTGCAGATGGATCTGCCCCGCACCCGAGAGCGCGCCGAAGTGATGTGGATTGCGCTTGAGCACCTCGTCGCAATCCTGCAGCGAGGGCTCGTTGTGGCCGAGCAGAAACTGCACCGTCGCACGCTTGTTCCAGCCTTCGGCAAATCCAGGCTGGCGTCTCACGATGTCGTCGAAGGTTGCGAGCGCCTCGACCAGGGCCGACGCGTCCATCTGCGCCAGCCCGCGCGCATAGCGCTTGTCGATCGCCGGGTCGCCCGAGCGACCCCAGAGGGTCCAGATCGCTGCCTCGGCGGCGCTGCGCACCCGGGCATCGGCATCCCGCAGGCGCGGCAACAGTCGGTTGGCATCGGCCATCGCGCCGATCTCGGCCAGCCGTTCGACACCGGCCAGGCGCGCTGCGGGTTCGGTCTGGTCGATGGCCGCCAGCGCTTGGTCGTGCGTCAGCGGCGCAGCGAACGCAGGCGACACGATCAGCGTCGCCACCATCAGGCAGGCCCAGCACCCCCGATGACACGCCATGGCCGGCCGCCGCCGCAACGGTCAGCGACCGGTGGCCTGCGTCTCCTCGGCCGGCGCCTTCATCATCAGGTGCACAGGGTACTCACGCGCGCCGCTGGGCGGCGTCGCAGGCACATCGTTGTCGACCATCGGGCCACTGGTGCGAGGTCCGCGCAGCGCGACCCAGGCGGCCTTCAGCGGATTGGCCATGGCCGCATTCACGGCCGTCGGCTCGTACCCGCAGTGCGCCATGCACTGGGCGCACTTGGGGTTGCTGCTGGAGCCGTACTTCTCCCAGGGCGTGTCCTTCATCAGTGCGGCAAAGGTAGGCGCGTAGCCTTCGTCGGCCATCAGGTAGCAGGGCTTTTGCCAGCCGAACACATTGCGCGCCGGGCTGCCCCAGGGCGTGCACTGGTAGTTCTGGTTGCCGGCCAGAAAATCGAGGTACAGGCTGGAGTGGTTGAGCCGCCATTTGCGCGCGCCACGGCGCGTGGCGCCCACCTTGAAAAGGTCGCGGAACAGCTGGCGCGTGGCCTGGCGCTGCAGGAACACATGCTGCTGCGGCGCGCGCTCGTAGCTGAAGCCCGGCGAAATGGTGGCCGCTTCGACGCCGAGATCCACCAGGTAATCCAGGAAGGCCGCGACGCGTTCGGGCGTCTCGCCGCTGAACAGCGTGCAGTTGACGCTGACGCGGAAGCCGCGCGCCAGCGCCAGCTGGATCGCTTCGACGGCTCGGTCGAACACGCCCTCCTGGCAGACCGCCTCATCGTGACGCTCGCGATCGCCGTCCAGGTGCACCGAAAAGGTCAGGTAAGGCGACGGCGTGTAGTCGTCCATGCGCTTTTTCAGCAGCAGCGCGTTGGTGCACAGGTAGACGAACTTCTTGCGCGCCACGATGCCGCGCACAATTTCCGGCATTTCCTTGTGCAGCAGCGGTTCACCGCCGGGGATCGAGATGACCGGCGCGCCGCACTCGTCGACCGCCTCCATGCATTCGGCCACGCTCAGCCGCTTGTCGAGCACGTCTTCGGGGTGATCGATCTTGCCGCAGCCTGCACAGGCCAGGTTGCAGCGGAACAGGGGCTCCAGCATCAGCACCAGCGGATAGCGCTTGTTGCCGAGGAGTTTTTGCTTGACGACATACGCGCCGACGCTCAGTTTTTGCTTGAAGGGAATGCTCATAAAGGTTGGTGTTCTTCGTCCGTCGTCTTTCGAGTTTCACGCAGGGCGCTCGTGCGCAGCAGCGACACCGGCAGCCGGAAGGAGACGGTTTCGTCCTCGCCCTCCATCTCCGTCACCGTCCCGGCTCCCAGGCCCCTGAGTCTCTCGATCACTTCATCGATCAGCACCTCCGGGGTCGATGCCCCCGCGGTGATGCCGATCACGATGCCCGAGTGCAACCAGCGCACGTCGATCTCCTGGGCATCTTGCACCAGATGGGCCTCGCAGCCACCGCTTTGAGCGACTTCGCGCAGCCGATTCGCGTTGGAACTGTTGCGCGCACCCACCACAAGGATCAGATCAGCCTGCGGCAGCAGGTTCCGCACGCCGTTCTGGCGTGACTGGGTGGCGTAGCAAATGTCGTCGCGTCGCGGCTCGACGATGGCGGGGAAACGCGCTCTCAATGCGGCCAGAACGCGTCGGGTGTCTTCCACCGACAGCGTGGTCTGCGTGACCACGGCCACACACGAGGGGTCGCGCACCTTCAAAGCGCGCACATCAGCCAGCGTTTCCACCAGATGTGCCGCTCCGCCGCGGCTGGTGTCGAACCGACCCAGCGTGCCCACGACTTCCGGGTGGCCGGCATGGCCGACCATGACCAGATCCCGCCCGGCGCGGGCATGCCGCATCACTTCCAGGTGCACCTTGGCCACCAGCGGGCAGGTCGCATCGATGACCTGCAGCCCGCGCTGCCGCGCCGCGCGCTCGACGCTGCGTGCCACGCCGTGGGCGCTGAAGATCACACAAGCCTGCGCTGGCACGTCATCGAGCTGTTCGACAAAGATCGCGCCGCGCTCGCGCAAATCTGCCAGCACACGCTGGTTGTGGATGATCTCGTGCAACACGTAGACCGGTGTGCCATGGGCTTCCAGAGCGAGCTCCACCACCTGCACCGCACGCACCACACCCGCGCAAAACCCCCGCGGCTTGGCCAGCAACAGCACCGCGCCAGCAGCCGCACCGGCATGGACGCCAAGGCGCGATGGCGGGATCGAATTCGAAGTCAAGCAGGCTCCCTTCAAAACCATCGCCTCTTGACGACGACAGATCCACGATCGCAGACCACGGGGGCTGAGCGTCGACGTCGGGCGGGAGTGCCCGAATGTCGGTCGCTCCAACATTACTATTTTGAGTCTAACTTCGGCCTGTGCCTGCGCCAAACCATTGCTGAGAAGCCCGCGACGGCCCGGATTCAGGCGCGGTTCAGCTTCGCCCTGTAGCGTGACCAGTCACAGTCCCACGGGGACGAACGCCTGTGGTTCACGCATATAGTCCTGATGGCTCCCAGGCTGAGAAGGATTCCATCATCCTTCCACAGCCGGTGCGGACTGAGCGAGCCGCAGGGCACGGCCGTTGCAGCATCCCGTCGGACGCATGACATGGCGACTCAACAAGGACAGCGTGAACGTGGGTGAAATGCTTCCATTCGGCATGACCGACACGCCACAGGGCAATCAGAAAGTCATCGAAGCGGCGCTGGGCCGCAGCATCAGCGCCCTCCTCGAGCGGCAGCATGCAGACGGCTACTGGTGCTTCGAGCTCGAAGCGGACTGCACCATTCCGGCCGAATACCTGCTGATGATGCATTACATGGGCGAGGTCGATCGCGGCCTCGCCGCCAAGCTGGCCGTCTACCTGCGCGAGCGCCAGCAGGCCGATGGCGGTTGGTACCTGTACCACGGCGGGGCGATGGACCTCAGCTGTTCGGTCAAGGTGTATTACGCGCTGAAGCTGGCCGGCGACGACCCTGAGGCGGCGCACATGCAACGCGCACGGCGCGCGATCCTGGCCCAGGGCGGTGCGGCCCGCGCCAATGTGTTCACCCGCATCACGCTGGCGCTGTTCCAGCAGGTGCCCTGGCGCGCGGTGCCCTTTATCCCTGTGGAGGCGCTGCTGCTGCCGCGCTGGTTCCCGTTCCACCTGTCGAAGGTGTCGTACTGGTCGCGCACGGTGATGGTGCCGCTGCTGATCCTGTGCAGCCTGAAGCCCCGCGCACGCAACCCCGATGGCATCGGCATCGCCGAGCTGTTCACCACCCCGCCCGACGAGGAGCTTGACTACTTCCCGGTGCGCTCGACGCTCAATCGCGCATTCCTGCTCTTCGACTCGATCGGCAAGTGGGTGGAGCCTTTCATCCCGCGCTGGCTGCGCGCCCGCGCAGTGCGCCAGGCCGAGGGCTGGTTGGTAGAACGTCTGAACGGTGAACATGGGCTCGGCGCGATCTTCCCCGCGATGGTGAACGCCTACGAGGCCCTGCACCTGCTGGGCTACCCGGCCGACCATCCGCTTTGCCGTGCCGCCCGCAAATCCATCGACGACTTGCTGGTCGTCACCGACACCCAGGCCTACTGCCAACCCTGCCTGCCCCCGGTGTGGGACACCGCGCTGGCGGCGCTGGCCCTGGTGGAAGCCGGTCCGGTGGGGATGCAGGCGGCCCAGCGCGGTCTGGCCTGGCTGGATGCCGTGCAGCTGAGCGATGAGCCCGGTGATTGGCGCGACTCGCGGCCCGGCTTGGCCGGCGGCGGCTGGCCTTTCCAGTTCGCCAACGCCTACTACCCCGACCTCGATGACACCAGCGCCGTGGCCTGGGCGATGAATGCCGCCGGACGAGCCTCTGACGAAGCGCATCTGCGCCGCGCGGTGCAGTGGGTGGCCGGCATGCAGTCGAGCAACGGCGGCTTCGGTGCATTCGACGTCGACAACACCCGCTATTACCTCAACGAAATTCCGTTCGCCGACCACGGCGCGCTGCTGGACCCGCCAACCGCCGACGTCAGCGCCCGCTGCCTGATCGCACTCTGGCTGTTGGGCGAGCCGGCACGGGCGCAGCTCGATACCTGCATGGCCTATCTGCGGCAGCAACAGGAGCCTTCAGGTGCGTGGTTCGGTCGCTGGGGCACGAACTACCTCTATGGCACCTGGTCGGTGCTGGCGGCGTTTGAGCAGATCGGTATCCCCGCCAATGACCCGGCGGTGCAACGCGCGGCGGCCTGGCTGCAAAGCATGCAGCGCGACGATGGCGGCTGGGGCGAGCACAACGACAGCTACGAAGAACCGGCCACTGCCGGCCAGGCCAGCGAGAGCACTTCGTTCCAGACCGCGTGGGCGATGCTCGCGCTGATGGCAGCAGGCCTTGGCCGCTGCGACGCCGTGGCCCGTGGTGCGGCCTACCTCGCGGCCACGCAGGACAACGACGGACTGTGGACCGAGCCCTGGTACACAGCGCCGGGCTTTCCGCGTGTTTTCTACCTCAAATACCACGGTTACAGCGCCTACTTCCCGGTCTGGGCGCTGGCACGCTACGCCCGGCTGAGCGGCACGCCACAGCGTAGCGCGATGCCGATGGAGGCGCCTGCCGCGTCTTCGGAGACGTCCGCTGCCGAAGCCCCTGTCGAACAACGGGCCGCCGCCTGAGGTGAGCGTCATCCGCGTCGGCATCGTGGTCGCCATGCCGTCGGAGTCGCGCACCCTGTGTCGCGAAGCGCTGCGGGTCGGCGAGCAACACGCCCTCGGTGACCGGTCGTTGCTGGCGGTGTCGGGCGTGGGTGAGCGGCATGCGGAGCGCGCCGCGCAGGCCCTGGTCGACGCCGGTGTGGGTGGCCTGGTGAGCTGGGGCTGCGCTGCGGGACTCGACGCCGAACTGCCAGCGGGTGCCCTCTGCCTGCCCGAGTTCATCGTCACGGCCGATGGCCGTCGCTGGCCGACCGACTCAGCCTGGCGGCACGAGGTGGTCGCGGCACTGGGTCGGCGAACCGTTTTCGGTGGCGCGCTTGCCCATGTTTCACAGGTCATCCCTACCAGCGCCGCCAAACGTGCACTCGCCGCCAAAGCCGGCGCGGTGGTGGCAGACATGGAAAGCGCCGCCATCGCACGCGTTGCCCATCGGCACCGCCTACCGCTGTTGTTGGTGCGCAGCGTGGTCGACCCGCTGGGGCTGACGCTGCCCGCCGTTGTCACCGACCATGTCGATGCCAGCGGGCGCGTGCCGCTCGCACCGTTGCTGCGCAGCCTGCTGCGCCAACCGGGTGATCTGCTGACCTTGTTGCAGTTGGCCAGCGGCTTTCGCGCGGCGCTGGCCAGCCTGCGAGCCGTGGCGGCGTGCGCCGGAGCCGATCTGCTGCTGGCCCAAGCACTTTCACGCCCGCGGCCCGATGCGGGGAACACCCCAACGAACCGCTTCACCCCTGAGTCCGCTTTGGATTGAGGATCGCTGATCCGGCGCTCGTCTGCAAGAATCTCGATATATCACAGCATTACCCTTCCATGGCTTTCCTTGCCGACCTGATCGCTGCGCGCCAGCCGGAGAACTTCTCTCTCCACGAGGCCCACCTCAACACCCAGATGGTGCGGCTGTTGCGCGCCATCGGCTACGACCGCCGCTATGTGCGCGCGCACGGGCCCTACCTGTTCGACGAGGCCGGCGATCGCTACCTCGACCTGCTGTCCGGCTGGGGCGTGTTCGCCCTCGGTCGCAACCACCCGACGGTGATCGGCGCCCTGCGCGATGTGCTGGACCTGCAGCTGCCCGATCTGGTTCAGCTCGATGTCTCGGTGCTCAGCGGCCTGCTAGCCGAACGGCTGCTGCGCCACACGCCGGGCGACATCAGCAAGCTGTTTTTCTGCAACTCAGGCGCTGAGGCGGTGGAAGCCGCGATCAAGTTCAGCCGCAGCACCACCAAGCGCGGCAAGATCGTTCACTGCGACCACTCTTTTCATGGCCTGACGATGGGAGCGCTGTCGCTGACCGGTGAGCGCATCTTCCAGGACGGCTTCGGCCCGCTGATACCCGACTGCAACGCGGTACCGTTCAACGACCTCTCTGCGCTCGACGCGGCGCTGCGCGGACGCGACGTAGCGGCCTTCATCGTCGAGCCCATCCAGGGCAAAGGGGTGAACATCCCCGACGACGACTACCTGCCCGAGGCCGCCAGGCTGTGCCGCCGATACGGCACGCTGTTCGTGGCCGACGAGATCCAGACCGGCATGGGCCGCACCGGCAAATTCTTCGCTGTCGAGCACTGGGGCGTCGAGCCCGACATGGTGCTGATCGCCAAGGCGCTGTCCGGCGGTTTCGTGCCGGTGGGCGCGGTGGCGATGCGCAAGCCGGTGATGGATGCGGTGTTCAACCGCATCGACCGCGCGGTGGTGCATGGTTCCACCTTCTCGAAGAACAACATGGCGATGGCCGCGGGCCTGGCAGCGCTGGAAGTGATCGAGTCCGAACACCTGGTCGAGCACGCCGCCTCGCTGGGTGGTGAGTTGATTGCCGAGCTCGGCGCGATGGTCGAGCGCTACGAGTTCCTGAAGACAGTGCGCGGTAAGGGCTTGATGATCGCGCTCGAGTTCGGCTCGCCGCGCAGCTTCGGCCTGAAAGCGGCCTGGGGCGCGCTGGAGCTGGCCAACAAGGGGCTGTTCAGCCAGATGATCTCGATCCCGCTGTTCAAGGACCACCGCATCCTGACGCAGGTCGCTGGCCACGGGCTGAACGTCATCAAGCTGCTGCCGCCGCTGGTCATCAACCAGGAAGACAAGGCGCAGATCGTCAGCGCCTTCGATGCCGTCATTGCCGACTGCCACCGCGTCCCCGGCGCCGTGTGGGATTTGGGCAAGACGCTCGCCGGCCACGCCCTGAAGGCGCGTGCCGCCTGACTTTCTTCCCATGCATCGAGGTACGAGGTCATGACCCCCTTGTTCATCGGCCCGTCGCGGGCCGCCAGAGCTGGCCTGGTGGCCGCCGCCCTGGGGCTGCTGCAGCCCATCGCATGGATACCGGCGCATGCCCATGCGGTGGTCACTGAAGACTCGCTGGCCCGCGAGCCCGTCAAGCACGGCGAGCCAGCGCACGTGCGGCTGCAGTTCAACACCGGCGTCGAGATCAAGCTGTCGCGCGTGATGCTGGTCAGCCAGGGCGACACCGAGCAGGCCGTGCCGATCCGGGCCGGCAACAAGCCGGGCCAGCTGCTGGTGTCGCTGCCGGCGCTGGCCGAAGGCGACTACGCGCTGCGCTGCCAGGTGTTTGCCGCAGACGGCCACCTGACGCAGGAGATTCGCCGCTTTCACGTCGGTACCGCCGCGCGGTTGAAATAAGCCATGTTCCTGCAGGGCATCGCCAACTTCATCGACGACCTGATGGGCGGTTTCCAGCTCGTCGGCCTGGCGATGCTGGTCGGCGGCATCGTGTGGGCCCTGAGCGTGCTGCGGGTGGCTGCCTCAGACGGCGGTGCGCCGAGGAGCGCACCGACAGGCACGCTGTCGCTGGCCGCCCGCGTGCTGCGCTGGGGCGCCTTGCTGCTGGCCGCTGCGCAGGCGCTGAAGATCGTCACCAAGGGCTTGGTGCTCGCGGCCACGCTGGGCACGTTGCCGCTGGCGGACTATGCCTCGACGGTGCAGGTCGAAGCGGGCGGCCTGCGGCTGTTGTTGGCACTCGCCGCTGCGATCGTGGCAGGCTGGATCGCCGCGGCGCCGCAGTCGCTGCCGCGCTGGCGCATCGGCAGTGCGATCGCCGCCGCGGTGGTCATCAGCGGCGGCTGGCTGGTGCATGCGGTCGGCCGCTTCGAGGACCGCGCGCTGCTGATGCAGCTGACGGTGGTGCACCAGCTCGCGGCCGCAGTGTGGGTCGGCGGCGTGGTGCAGTTGCTGGCGCTGTGGCGCGCGGGGCGACGCGATGCTGCCTTGCGCGAGTTCTGGCCCGAAGCCGTGGCCCGCTTCTCGCCGGTAGGCATGGCCTGCGTGGTGCTGCTCGTGGTCACCGGCGTGGTGCTGGCAAACGACTACTTGGGGTCGTGGCAGGGCCTGTTCGGCACCGGCTACGGCAGCCTGGTGGCCGCCAAGGTCGTGCTGCTGGCGGTGACGCTGGCCTTTGCTGCACTCAATTTCTCCGCCGGCCGCGCCTGGCGGCGATATCGGGACAACAGCGGCAACAGCGGCAAGCGCCAGCAGCCGGGCGGCAGCGCACCGCCGGCGGCGCTGGCACGCGTGCCGTTCTACATCGAGGCCGAGACCTTTCTGCTGGTGGCGGTGTTGTTCGTCGCGGCCTCGCTGTCGTCGCTGCCGCCGGCGATCGACATCCCGCAGGCGAGTGCACAGTTCCACGAGGTGCTGGGGATGTTCGCGCCCAAGCTGCCCAGTCTCGTCACCCCGTCGCACGCCAACCTGCTGGCCGGCGAGGCCGAGCGGCTGGCCATCGTCGGGCGCGTGGCGTCGGAAGCAGCCACCGACTGGTCCGACTACAACCACAACATTGCGGGCCTCTTCCTGGTCGGCATGGGCGCCTTCGCGCTGCTGTCCTACCTGCCGCGCATGGCCTGGGCGCGCTACTGGCCGCTGGGCTTCGTGATGCTCGGCGTGTTCCTGTTTTTCCGCAGCGATGCCGAAACCTGGCCACTCGGCCCGATCGGATTCTGGGCCAGCACCTTCGGCAACGGCGAGGTGCTGCAGCACCGCCTGGCGACGCTGCTGTGCTTCGGACTCGGCGTCGTCGAATTGCGCGTCCGCAAGGCGGGCCGGCGGGAATCCAGCGACCCGCGCTACGCCTTTGCGGTGCTGTGCGCTTTGGGCGGTCTGCTGCTGATTACGCACGCCCACACGCCTTTCGAGTTGAAGACCGACTACCTGATCCAGTCCACCCATCTGGTCATGGGCCTGCTGGCCACGCTGATGGCCGTAGGTCGCTGGCTGGAACTGCGCCTGGCCGAGGGCCACAGCCCAGGCTGGTCGCGCGCCGCTGGCCTGCTCAGCGTCAGCGCGATGCTGTGCATCGGGCTCGTGCTGGTGTTCTACAAAGAACCCCTCGTCTGATCCGGCGCTACGCCGCGATGGCGATGGTCGCGGCGATGCCACCGCCATCTTGGACAATCCGCTCTCTGGCCCTGCGCCTCGCTTCGGGCACCCACACAGCCACCTCCCCATGCCAGCGCACCACCTGACGCCCTCCCTGCGCGAACGCTTCAACATCTCGCGCCTCGCGATCAAGCACCCAGGGCTGACGGTGGCGTTCTGGCTGGCCCTCGTCGTGGTCGGTACGGTGGCCGCCGGGTCGCTCAAATTCGCGCTGTTTCCCGACATCACCTACCCGGTGGTGGTGGTGCAGGCCTCGGCACCGCTGGCCAACGCCGCGCAGACCGTCGCAGCTGACCCAACCGATCGAGCAGGCGGTGCGCGCACTGCACGGCACCTCGGACGTGGCCTCGACCACCTACCCCGGCCAGACGGTGATCAACGTGCCGTTCGATGTAGGCAGCGACCTCGGGGCCTCACGGCAAACCGTCGAAGTCGCGATCAAGCTGTTGAAGCTGCCCGCGGGCACGCGCACCCAGGTGCTGCCGATCAACCTCAACGAAGCCGTCGTCGCCACCTACACGGTGGAAAGCAGCGCTCTGCCACTGGCGCGCCTCGGCGCACTGACCGCCCAGGGCATCGCCCCTGTGATCGAGGCCCTGCCCGGCGTGCTCAAGGTGCACACGCTCGGCGAGCCGAAAGATGCGCGTGCGCCCGAGGCCGCGTCCCAGGCCGGAACGCGGGTGCGCCTGAACGGGCGCGCGGCGCTGGCCCTCCAGGTGGTCAAGCGGGGCGACGCCAACACGCTGGACGTGGCCGAACGCGTCGCCGTCATCGTGAAGCAGATCAACGACCGCAAGGCTGCAGGCACTGACGGTGTGAAGCTGACGCTCGCCCAGACGCAGGCCGACTACATCCGCGCCGCCACCCGCCAAACCCTGCATGCACTGGCCGAAGCGGTGGTGATCTCCGCGCTGGTGATCTTTCCGTTCCTGTGGAACTGGCGTGCCACGGCGATCTCGGCGCTGGCGATACCGACCTCGCTGCTCGGCACCGCGGTGGTCATGGTGCTGTACGGCTTCAACCTCGAAACCATCACGCTGCTGGCGCTGGCGATGATCGTCGGCAACGTGGTCGACGATGCCATCGTCGATCTGGAGAACATCTCGCGCCACCTCGACATGGGCGAGTCCCCGCGCGAGGCGGCCATCAAGGCCACCGACGAGATCGGCCTGACCGTCACCGCGGCCACGCTGACGGTGGTGGCGGTGTTCCTGCCCATCGGCCTGATGAGCGGCGTGTTGGGGCAGTTCTTCCGGCCGTTCGGCATCACCATCTCGGCGGCGATGCTGATCTCGCTGCTGGTCTCGCGCACGCTGTCGCCGGTGCTGGCGGTGTACTGGCTGCAGTCGCGGGCACCGCGCGGAAGCGGAGCGATGGACGCGACAACACCCGCCACGATGCACGCGGTCGCGCCGTCGGCACTCGTGCGCCACTACAGCCGCTGGCTCGCCTGGGCGCTGGCGCATCGGCGCGTGGTGCTGGGTGGCGCGGTGCTGTGCTTTGCGGCCAGCCTGGCGCTGATTCCGCTGATCCCCAAGGGCTTCATCCCGACGCTCGACCGTGGCGAGTTCTACCTGAACTACAGCACCCCACCGGCCACGCCGCCCGACGGGCCCGCAGCGGCCCATTTCGATCCGTTGCAGGACTCGCTGGCCGTGGCCGCGACGCTCGATGCCTTCGTGCGCCAATCACCCGCGGTCGAGACCGCGTTCACCATCGTCGGCACCCGCCAGGGCGAGGCCAACAAGGGCTCGATCCACATCCAGCTCAAGGCCGACCGGCAGATCGCCACGGCCGACCTGCAGGAGCAGTTTCGCCGCACCATGCCGGCGATGGCCGGTGTCACCACCAGCGTCGAAGACATTCCGTTCGTCGACAGCGGCGGCGAGAAGCCGGTGCAGTTGCGCCTGGTGGGCGATGACGTGGTCGCGCTGCAGCAGGCCGGGCAGGCGCTGACGCAGCGCCTCAAAAGCCTCTCGGGCCTGACCGACATCAGCAGCAGTACCGCGCGGATGGACGGCAACGTACCACTGGAGATCCAGCACCACAACGGCCGCCGTGTGGCGCTGATCACCGCCAACCTCGGGCCGAACGCCGCCATCGGCGAGGTGAGCGATCGCGCCGTGGAAGCGGCCCGAGCCACGCTGCCACCCGGCATCAGTCTCGACCTCGGGGGGGATTCGGCGCAGGCCGAGGAGATCATCGGCAGCTTCCTGAAGACACTGGGCCTGTCGCTGCTGTGCATCTTCCTCGTGCTCTACGCGCTGTTCCGCAGTCTGCTCGACACCGTGGTGGTGATCGCCTCGCTGCCGCTGTGCATCGTCGGCGCGATGCTGGGGCTGCTGGTCACGCAGGCCGACTTCGGCATGGTTTCGATGCTGGGCATCATCTTCCTGCTGGGGCTGACCAACAAGAACGCGATCCTGATCGTCGACTACATCAAGCAGCTGCGCGCCACCGGCCTGCCGCGCCGCGAGGCGATCCTGCAAGCCGCACCGATCCGGCTGCGCCCGATCCTGATGACCACCGCAGCCACGGTGCTGGGCATGCTGCCGCTGGCGCTGGGCTTCGGCGCCGGCTCCGAGCTGCGCATCCCGATGGCGATCGCCATCATGGGTGGCCTGCTGACCTCGACCGTGCTGAGCCTGCTGGTGGTGCCGGTGGTTTACGACAGCCTGGCAACCTGAGCGACACGCCGGACGATCGGGGGCTCGGCCGGGCGCTCGAGTATCCTTTCGGTCGGTATCTTGGCGGACAACGAGTGGGACACAAGATGAGCATCCCGACAGCGGTGGTGGTGGGCGTGGGCGCAGAGCGAGGCATCGGCGCTGCGGTGTGCCGACGTTTCGCTACCGGTGGGTATCACGTGCTGGTTGCGGGCCGCACCGAATCCAAGATCGAGCAGGTGGCCAGCCGCATCCGTGCGGAAGGCGGCAGTGCCCAGAGCATCGTGGTCGACACGACTTCGGAGGCGGATGTCGAGCGGCTGTTCGACCTGGCGATGGCGCCCGGCGAGGGCCGTGAGCCGGTCGACGCGGTCGTCTTCAACGCCGGCAACAACCAGATCATCGACTTCCGCTCGCTGACGACCGAACAGTTCGAAAGCTTCTGGCGGGTTGGCTGCTTCGGTGGCTTCCTCGTCGGGCGCGAGGCAGCACGGCGGATGGCGCCACTGGGGCGCGGCACGGTGATCTTCACCGGCGCCTCCGGAAGCTTGCGCGGCAAGCCAGGCTTCGCGCACTTCGCGGCGGCGAAGGCCGGTCTGCGCATGATCTCGCAGAGCATGGCGCGCGAGTTCGGTCCGCAGGGACTGCATGTGGCCCATGTGCTGATCGATGGCGGCGTTAACGGCGACCGGCTGCGCCAGGCGATCCCCGGCATGGTCGAGCAGCGGGGCGAAGACGGCCTGCTCGATGTCGACGCGATTGCCGAGACCTACTGGCACCTGCACGGGCAGCCACGCACAGCATGGGCGCAGGAAATCGATCTGCGCCCGTACAAGGAGTTGTTCTGACGCGTTTCGCAGAGAGCGCGCACAACCGTGGACATGCTCGAGTGGGTTCAGTCCGACCTCACCTGCCCTGGCATGATCCTGATCGTCAATCCCACCGCAAAGGAGACACCCATGAAACTCATCAATTCCTTCGGCCCGAATCCGCGCATGGTGCGCATGTTCATGCTCGAGAAGAACATCACGCTGCCGCTTGTCAACATGGACATCCTTGCGGGTGAGAACCGCCAAAGCGCGTACACGCAAAAGAACCCCACCAGTCAGACGCCAAGCCTGGAGCTCGACGACGGCCGCATCATTGCCGAGACGGTGGTCATCTGCGAATACCTGGAAGAGCTGCACCCTTCGCCTGCGCTGATCGGCACCACACCGGTTGAACGCGCCGAAGCACGCATGGCTCTGCGGCGCATGGAGCTCAATGCCTGCGAGTATCTGTACAACGGTTTCCGCTTCGGCGCAGGGCTGGAGTTGTTCAAGGACCGTGTGCGCTGCCTGCCAGACGCCGTCGAAGGCCTGCATGCCAAGGGCGCCGATGGCTTGAAGCTCGCCGATTCGCTGCTCAAGGGCCAGACCTTCCTTTGCGGCAACCGCCTGACGATCGGCGATCTGGTGCTGTATTGCTGCATCGACTTCTGCGCTTCTGCCGGCTTCAAGGTCTCCCCTGACCTGACGAACCTGCACGCTTGGCTCGAGCGGATCAACAGCCGGCCCAGCGCCAGCGCGTCGCTGTCGTCCAACTGGAGCGAGATCGGCCTGCGCGGCTAGCCAGCAAACCGGCCCACCAGAGTCCCCGCGTCCGTGTGGACGCGGGCGGCACGCACATGGCGCAGATCACCCGGCTGAAGCATTCAGCCGACTTAGCGCTTCCAATGGTTGTCGAGCTGCCACGCCGTGTCGGCGGTCACTCCGTCGGGTTCGGGATTCCCGATTCGCCGCGTCTCCTGCCCCTGGCCCACCAAGGCTGCGCTCTTGCCGCTGTTCCACCACGGGCCGCCGTGTTCGGCCAGCGCATAAGACAACGGTTGATCGATCGCCTTCAGAAATTCCCCGTCCGCGGAAAACAAGGCCAGCGTGTCGGCGCGCGGGCAGCTCACCGCGAAGCCACCCTGCGGGTGGGCCACGATGTCGCCGCCATGGCCTTCCAGCGGTGGTTGATTCTGGGCGGGCCGGAGCAACTCACCATCCCAGATCGAAAGCACCGGCGCGGCCTTGCGCTGGTCAAGGTCCGGGTGTTCTACCTGCAGCGCAACACCCAGCCGCCTGGCGGCCGGGTTCCATGCGAGGTGGCGAATGCTCAGGCAAGAGTCGTCCAGGCGCCACTGGCCCAACAGCCTGCCTCGCTTTGGGTCCACTGCCACCAGCGATGCATTCATGGGCCCGGCGACCGGTTGCTGCGGCCCGTTTCGGGGCGCGGATCCCCCCATTGGCCACGATCACGGTGCCCGCGGGCCACGGGCCCACTGACTCCGGCAGGGCCAGCAACTGGTACGGATCGCTGCCATGGGTGGGCCATTCGTCAAGCTTCTCCAGAGTGGCACGGTCTCTCACGCCGAACTGCCCTTGGCCGGTTTCTTTGTTGGTCTCCGTGGTCAGCAGCGTGCCTGAGTCAGCCAACACCTCGGCGTGACCATTGAGGCCACGATCGTCCTTCACCCACTGCCAATCCGCCTGGCCCGTGCGCCCGCGCAGGCACCCGCAACTGGAACACCAGCGACAGCCGATCGCCTCCGCCGCGCAGCAAGCCGATGTACTGTTCGGTGCCCTGCTGCCACGCGGCGA
>JANXTP010000237.1 GCA_025352345.1 Burkholderiales bacterium
TCTACAGTGCCGACCCCAGCATCATCCAGGGCAAGCTGACAGCGAATGGCCAGGTGCTGCTGATCAACCAGAACGGCATCCTGTTCGACCGCGGTTCGCAGGTCAACGTGCAGGCCCTGCTGGCTTCGACGCTGAACATCAGCAACGCGCGCTACAACACCGGCGCGCTGACCACCGGCGGCCTCACCACCGCTTTGGCCGAAGGCGGCTACGACGACCAGGGCAACACGCTCGCGATGCGGCCCGACGGCACGCTGCCGGCCGGCATCGGCATCGGCACCTCGGGCCCGGCCAACGCGGCGGCGCCTGCGATCACCGCCAACGCCGGCGGCTCGATCATCATCTTTGCCCCGCGGGTGGAAAACCGCGCCGGCCTCATTTCATCGCCCGACGGGCAGGTGATCCTGGCGGCCGGTGGCAAGGCCTACCTGGCGCTGGCCGACGTAGCCGACCCGACGCTGCGCGGCTTCCAGGTCGAGGTCGAGGCCAGCCATGGTGTCGATGTCAACCTGAGCGATCTGGTGCGCAACTCCGGCATCGTCACCGCCGATCGCGGCAACGTCACGTTGGCGGCGCTCGCGATCAACCAGAACGGCCGGGTGTCGGCCAACACCGCGATCCAGGCCAATGGTTCGGTGTTCCTGAAGGCACGCACGCTGGGCGGTGCGCAGGCCGGCACGGCCAACTTCGGCGCCGGCAGCGTGACCCAGGTGTTGCCTGACACGCAGGACAAGTCGACGCTGCCCGAAAGCCAGAACTACGCTTCCACGTTGGACGATCGGCGCGGCGAGATCCGTGTCGACGCGAAGACCATCGCCAGCAACGGCACGCTGCAGGTGCCCGGCGGCCACATCACGCTGACGGCACGCGGGGCCGTGGACGCCGCAGACCCGACGGCCGCGCGTGTCTACCTCGACAGCGGCAGCGTCACCAGCGTCGCCGGCAACTGGGTCGATGTGCCGTATGCCGACAACCTGCTGACCTTCAAGGTCACCTCCAATGAGCTGCGGGACGCGCCCGACCAGAAGGGCGGTTTCCTCAAGGGCCAGACCGTCACCGTCGATCTGCGCAAGGGCAGCCCGCTGCTGAACCTCGATGGCTACCGCGCCGCACAGGCGCGCACCGTGGCGCAGAAGACGGCCGTCGGTGGCGAACTCGATGTCAGCTCCACCGGTTCGCTGATCCAGCGCAGCGACGCGCTTATCGACGCATCAGGCGGCGCTTACCTCTATGGGGCCGGCACGGCCTCCACCAGCGTGCTGCTGGGCGCCGACAACCGCATCTACAGCATCACCACCGCACCCGAGCAGCGCAGCTACACCGGCCTGCTGGACAGCTACACCAAGACCTACTCGCGCTGGGGCCAGACTCAGGTGTACACCGGGCTCACCTTCGGCATCGGGCAGGCCGAAGCCGCTTATGTCGAGGGCAAGACCGGCGGCACGATCCGACTGCAATCGGCCGCTGGCTTGGTGCTCGACGGCAAAGTCGCCGGTGGAGTCACCGTGGGCCCGAATCAGCTGGCCCGCGCGCCGCGCGCTGCGAGCTTGACCATCGGGGTATTCGACGGTACCGCCAACGACTTCGATGCAACGCAGCGCATCGGCAACGTCAAATTCACGCAGACCGTGGCGCCGGTGCTGGCCTCGGGCTTCGACGTGGCATCCGCCTTGGCCCCCGCGCAGACCGACAACATCGCGCTGGCGGCCGAGCAGTTGTTCGGCCGGCCTGCTGCGGGGGGGCGCAACGTCTATGCGCAGACCGCCTTCGATTCGGTCGAGATCAATGCCAACGGCCGCATCAGCGTGCCTGAAGGCGTGCACATCGACGGCGCGCCGGGGTCGTCGTTGCTGCTGCGCGCGCCGCAGATCGACGTGGCCGGTGCCGTCAGCATGCCGGCCGGCAACATCACGCTGCAGCCGGTCGCCACCATCGCGCCGCTGACGCCCGAGCTGGGTGTCGGCCACAACAGCGTCACCGTGCGCAGCACCGCCGGGCTGTCGACCGCCGGGGTGTGGGTCAACAACGCCAGCGTTGACGGTTCCTTCGTCGGCGACCCACTCCCCACAGCGCGGCTGAACATCGCTGCCGACGGCACGACCAGCACCAGCTCGATGCTCAACGGCGGCCGGCTGGCGATCGCGAACACGACCGACCGGACTTCGGCCACGCTGCTCGAACGTGGTGCGGTGCTCGATGTCGGTGGGGGTGCGGCACTCAGCGGCGCGCGACGTGTCACAGCGGGCGATGGCGGCACGCTGACGATCGCCAACGCCTATTTCGGCACGTTGAGCTCCGACTGGCTGCAGGCCGACCTGTGGGGTCTCTCGCCAGGCAATGGTGGCAAGCTGGTGTTGAGCACTGCGCGTGCAGTGCTCGATGCCGCGGATGCCAATGGCACACTGCCGTCGAACACCACACGCCTGCTGCCCTCGCTGTTTGCCGATCGCGGCTTTTCCAGCATCACGGTGAACACGGTGCAGGGCATCGCCATCGACACCGGCACCAACATCACGCTGCAGCAGAAGAACCGGGTCGTCGACCCGGTCGCGGCCGCTGCCTTGGCGACCGGCGGAAATCTGCGCTCGGTTTCCAGTGTGCAGGCGCTGCCCGACGCGGTGCGCAAGCCGGTCAACCTGACGCTGGCCACCAGTGGGTTCCGTGACATCCAGAACCAGGCCACGCTGACGATGGCGGCGGGCTCGGCGCTGATCGCCGATCCGAAGGCCACGGTGTCCCTGTCGGCCGTCGACGGCCTGAGCGTGAACGGGCGTATCAGTGCGCCCGGCGGCAATGTGAGCCTGACGCTGAACGCGCCCGACATCGGCAACCCCGGCAACCTGTCAGTGGGCGCGGACGCTGCCATCTCGGTGGCCGGCACCTTCGTGCGCACTCCCACCGACAACGGCCTCGTGCAGGGCAGCGTGATCGGCGGTGGCACGGTGACGATCGCTGCTGCGCAGACCGGCGTGGCGCTGGCCGCCGGCTCGCAGATCGATGTCAGCGGCCTCACGCAGACCGTGCAGTCGCTGGCTGCCACTGGCAACGGTGTGCTGACGCAGGCGGTGGACGGCAACGCCGGCGCGCTGATCGTGCGCAGCCAGGGTGACACGCAGCTCGCTGCGACGCTGCACGCGTCGCGCGGCTCGGAACACGCTGCGGGCGGGTCGTTCGCGCTGGAACAAAAGGCGCGTGACAACGAGCTGACGCTGCCGGTCGAGCGCCGCATCGTCGTTTCGCAGCAGGCTCCCGCGGCACCCGCAACGGCCGATCCTGCCTTTGTGGATGCACGGGTCTCGGTCGATGCGTTGCAACAGGCTGGCTTCGACAAGCTGCGCCTGCAGTCGGAAGACCGCATCGAGTTCAAGGGCGACGTGGCACTGGGTTTCGCGCGTGGCATCCGCCTCGATGCGCCGCTGATCGACGTGACGGGTGACGGTCAGGTGAGACTGCAGGGCGCGTCGGTGGCGATTGGCCAGTCGCTCGATCCGCGCAGCCGCGCGGGCAGCGGCCCGTACACCCGCACCGCTCAGGGTGTGTCGCCAGTGCTCGCGACGCGGGCCGGCGCCGGGCAGTGGTCGGTGCAGGCCGGCACGATCGATCTGTACGGCTCGGGCACCCTCAACGGCGTGTCGCAGTCGAGTTTCTTCAGCGATGGCGACATCCGGTTCACCGGCCGCAATGTGAGGCCGGACAACGCCTCGGGCGACCGCTCGATTGGCGCGCAGATCGGTTCGTTGACCACCCGCGGCAACTTGCTTTTGAATGCGGCGCAGATCTACCCCAGCACCCGCAGCGACTTCACCGTTTCCGTCGTCGAGCAGCCTGGTGCCACGCCGGTGCCAGGCGGCAGCATCACGATCGCCAGCAACGGCAGGGCGACCGGCGATGTGTATTCCGCGGGTGGCCGGCTCGCGCTGGTGGCCGACACCATCGTGCAGGGCGGCACTGTGAAGGCACCGCTCGGCGAGATCGACTTGCTCGCCAGTTCCCGGTTGGAACTGAGCCCGGGCAGCGTCACCTCGGTGTCGGCGAAGGGGCTGACGTTGCCCTTCGGCACCACGCTGGCCGGCATCTCGTGGCGCTACCAGGACAACATCGCCGGCGGCACATCGAACCTGCTGACGACGAACAGTTCTGACGCCAAACGCATCGAGCTGGCCGGTTCATCGATCAACGTCCGCACGGGTGCGACTGTCGATGTCTCCGGCGGCGGCGAGGTGCAGGCCATCGAGTTCGTGCCGGGCATCGGCGGCACCAACGACACGCTGATCCAGCCCAACACCTACGCGATCATTCCGAAATCAAAGCTGAGCAGCCTGCCGGTCGACACCGATCTGGCGGCGCGCCAGGACATCGGCTTCGGCTTGCAAAGTGCGGCCCGTGACACCAGCGTCTATGACCAGCTCCACATCGGCCGCGGTGCGGCGGTGCCCGAAGGCGACTATGTGCTGCTGCCGGGACGCTATGCGCTGCTGCCCGGTGCCTACCTGGTGCAACTGCAGACCGGCAGTGCCTACGCCAATCTGCAGCCGGGCCAGACCACGCAGCTGGCCAACGGCCAGACGGTGGTGGCCGGCTACCGCACCGTCGGGGGCACTGCGATCCATGAGTCGGCCACTGTCGGCGTGCTGGTGCGCCCGGGCAGCGCGGCGACACGCGAGTCCGACTACCGGCTGACCACCTCGAGCTACTTCACCGATCTGGCGGCCAGCAGCCGCGCCGCCGCGCCACGGGTGCCGCAGGACGCTGGCCGGCTGGCGTTCCTGAACGCGCAGTCGCTGGACCTGTCCGGCAGCTTTGTCACCGCGCCGGGCAGCAGCACGTCGCCAACCGGTGGTGTCGGCCGGGTGGCCGAGGTCGACATCAGCGCCGACCACATCGCGGTGGTCGATCACATCGGCGACATCCCCGGCATCGACGCCGGCTTCCTGCAGCTCGAAGGCCGGGCACTGTCGGCCCTGGGCGGCAGCCTGCTGCTGGGTGGCCAGCGCAGCCTGGTGGGTGATGCGCTGCAGATCAGCACCGGCGCGAGCCAGATCGTGGTCGCGAACAGCGCCGCTGGCGAGGTGAAGGTGCCTGAATTGCTGCTGGCCGCCTCCGACAGCATCGAGGTGCGAAGTGGGGCCGTGTTGACTGGCAGCAGCAGCGTGCCGGCCAATGGAGCGACAACGCTGACGACCGAGGCCGGCGGTGCGCTGCTGCGCTTGTCCAGCGGCACCCAGGCCACTGTGGACCGTGGCGCGGTGGTCGACAACACGCATGGCGAGATCCGCATCGCCGACGGCGCCACACTGACGGCCGGCCGCTCGCTGCTGCTCGACGCCACGTTGACCACCCGCTCGCAGGGCCGCTACGCGGTGGGGCAGGGCGGTGACGTGTCGCTGGCCTCTTCGCAGGTGAGCCTGGGCGAGACGGCGGGGGTCAGCGGCATCGACACTGGCCTGGTGCTGTCGAACGCCGATCTGGCCGGGCTGGCGGGCCTCGATGCGCTGCGCATCAAGGGCTACCTCGGTATCGACCTGATCGGCAACGCGATGGTCGGTGCGTCGACGCTGGGCACGCTGACACTGGACGCTGGCGCGCTGCGCGGCCATGCAGGCAGCCCGGCGGCGATGAGCGCGGTGGCCGCCCACGAGGTGCACCTGCTCAACAGCGGCACACAGGCCGTGGCCG
Organism: Burkholderiales bacterium; assembly: GCA_025352345.1. Taxonomy (GTDB): domain Bacteria; phylum Pseudomonadota; class Gammaproteobacteria; order Burkholderiales; family Burkholderiaceae_C; genus PBB1. The sequence goes on from JANXTP010000237.1 coordinate 5,677, forward strand.
ACGCGAGTACATCGGCGGGCGCGCTGGCGATCGATGCCGAACGCATCGTCGTCGGTGCGGGGAATCAAAAGATCGCTGGCTTCGACGCCGTGGCGATGAATACCAGCCGCGAAATGATTGCCCAGGGCCAGGGCGCACTGGACGTGGCGGGCGACTGGACCGTGCGCACGCCGAAGGTTGGCGTCGCTGCTGGCGCGGTGCAGCGCTGGGCGGCTGTCGATCGCCGTGATCCGGCGAACCCTGTCTACTCGACACTGACACTGAACAGCGCCGCCGGGCCCGCAGGCACCTCGACCGACAGCGCGGCCGGCGGCCGGCTCGCGATCGACGCGGCCCGGGTGTCGGTGGCCACGACAGTGCAGGCGCACGCGGGAACGGTTACCGTCGCGGCGCATGGCGCTGGTGCCGACGACGGTGTGACGCTTCTGAATGGTGCGACGCTGGACGCATCGGGTGTTGCGAAGGATTTCCATGGCCGCGTGGTGACGGCCGATGCCGGCAGCGTCGGCTTGTCGGCGGCGTCGGGTGCGGTCACGGTGGGTGCCGGATCGACCGTCGATGTCTCGGCCAGCGCCCAGGGCGGCAACGCGGGCGCCTTCCATGTGTCCGCTTCAGGGCTGGATCTGGGTGGTCAACTGCTGGCCCGCGCTGCGGCGAGCGCCGATGGCGGGCGCGCCGCGTTCGACTTGGGCTCCCTGGACAACTTCTCGGTGCTCAACAGCGCGCTCGGCGTGGGGGGCTTCACCGGATCAATCGACCTGCGGCTGCGCAGCGGCGACCTGCAGGTGGCCGCCACCGATGTCGTCAAGGCACGGGCGCTGCAACTGGCAGCCGACAGCGGTCGCATCGGCGTGGCCGGCACACTGGACGCCAGCAGCGCGCGCGGATCGGGCAGCGTGTCGGTGTGGGCGGCCAACGGCCTGGCGCTGGCGGCGGGCAGCCGCGTGATCGCGACCGGCACCTCGACCGATGCCGGCAGCACTGCCGCGGCGTCCGATGGCGGCCGCGTCCGGCTGAGCACGGCCGCTGGCAGCCTTGATTTCGACGCCGCCTCCGTCATCGACGTCAGTCCAGGTGCCAAGGGCCAGACCGGCAGCGTCACCTTCGCCGTCACGCGTGACGCGTCGGACCATATCGGTGCGACCCAACTGGCCGGTACCGTGCTGGGCCGCAGTGGTGGCCGCGGCGACTTGGCCCCCGTGGTGCTGGAGGCGCAGCGCAGCTACAGCTCCAGCGGCGATGTCACCGCGGGCGACATTGCCGGATATGCCGCTGATCACGCGGCCTTCATCGCCGCGGCCATCGCCAACGGCGATGCCGTCAATCGCCTGGCCAGCCTGAAAGCCGACGGTGGTGTGCCGGCCCAGGCCAGCCTGCACGGTGCGACCGAGGTGCGCACCAGCGGCGATATGAACCTGGCTGCCGGTTGGGACCTGACCAGCAGCGACTGGCTGACTGATGGCCGCGCCGGCACGCTGACCTTGCGAGCTGCCGGCAACCTGACGCTGAGCAATTACATCGGTTCGCCGAACGACAACCTGATCGATGGCGAGACCTGGAATCTGCGGCTCGCAGGCGGGGCCGATCTCACCGCAGCGAACCCGCTGGCGACGCTCGCGGTGGATGCCGCTGGCCGGGGCAGCGTGCTGCTAACCGGCAACAACGCCAAGCTGCGCACCGGCACCGGATCGATCGAGATCGCAGCCGCCACCGACTTCGTGATGGACTCGCCCGGCAGCGTGGTTTACACCGCCGGGCGCATCGGCGCTGCGGACACTGCGGTCAACGGCAAAAACCGCTGGAGCCGCGACGGTGGCAGCATTTCGATCCGGACGGGGCGTGACGTCACCGGTGCGTCGAACGAATGGATCACCGAGTGGCTGCGCCGACCACGCAGGTTCACCAACGTGCCCGCCGAATGGTGGGTGTACCGGCCGAACTTCCAGCAGGGCATCGGCACGTTGGGCGGTGGCGACATCGGAATCGATGCGGGTCACGATGTGAACACGCTGTCGGCGATGCTGCCAACGACCGGCCGCAGCAATCTCGACGCCGATGGCGTGCGCACACTCGATGTGCAAGGCGGCGGCGACCTGAGCGTGCGTGCCGGCAACGACGTGATCGGCGGCAGCTACCTGATCGGCCGCGGCGACGGGCGCATCGCCGCCGGCGGCAGCGTCGGTGCAACGGCGCCCACACAGTTGTTCGTGATGGGCGCCAGCAGCGGTGATGTGGTAGCGCATGCTGAAGTCTGGGTGTCCGCGGGCGGCTCGGTCGCGCTGCAAAGCGTCAACAACCCGACGGCACTGGTTCAGCTGGCGGCGACCCCTGGCCGCGGACCCAGCTTCGGCTCCGGTGCGAGCCGCGCGGTGACCTTCTTCACTTACTCGCCCGACAGCGCGGTGAACCTGCTGGCCCAGTCTGGGGATGTCTTCGTCGGCAGCCAGATGGCCGATGGGCGGCGCATCGGCAGCAGTGCGACGTTGAGCGACAGCACCAGCGCCGGCGCGTTTCCCGCGACGCTGATCGCCCAGGCACTCGATGGCGACGTGTCTCTGGGCAGCAACCGCAAGATCGTGACCTTGCCATCGCTGTCGGCCCAGGTGGCACTGCTGGCAGGGCAATCGGTGCTGAACCCGAACCTCACGGTGTCGGACGTCTCGGCCGTGGACGTGATCGATGCCTCCCGCGGTGTGTTGTCGGCCCAGTCCTTCTCCGGAGACGATCTGCTGATCGGTGCTTCGCCGCGCATCGTCGAACGCCCGCCGACGACGGGTTTCCGATTCGACCTGCAAGGGCTCACCGGCGACGTGGCTGGTGTGGGCACTGGCAGCGTACTGTCGCTGCCCGCGGCCAGCCGTGTGCGCGCCGGACGTGACGTCAAGAACCTGGCGCTGACCTTGCAAAACCTGTATGCAGCCGACGTGTCGGAGGTGCGTGCCGACAACGGCGACGTGCTGCCGCTCGGCCTGGAGATTCGCGGGCCGGGCAGTCTGCTAATTCAGGCGGGTCGCAACATCGACGTCGGAACGGCCGCGATCATTGCGGGCTCGTCGAACCTCGGCGGCATCATCGCCACCGGCAACAACGCCAACCCGAGCCTGGCCAACAGCGATGCGGCGAGGCTGACGCTGATCGCCGGCGTCAAGGGCGATGTCGACCTGACAAAGTTCAAGGCCACCTACGACGATCTGATTGCGATCAACGGAAACTCGGACAAGATCCTCGCGTTCTACCGAACGCTCAATGGCGACACCAACCGTGACGCGGTGGACAAGGCGGCCAGCGTGCAGGAGCTGATTGCACGCGACCCGCTGTATGCGCCGTATGCCGACTTGCTGACGCGCTATCCCGGTCTGCTGAAGGCCTACCAGGCCGCGGACATCGCGCGCTCGCTGCCCTTGGGGGTTTCCGCTCAGGCCAGCCAGGCCGCCGCGCTCTACGCCTTGCTGAACCGTGAAACCGACAGCGCGAAGATCACAGGCGCCAACAGCGTGGCCGACCTGCTGCAAGGCACGCTCGGAGGCAGCGCCTATGCCGCCTACGCCGCGCTCGACAAGCAGTATCCGCGCGTGTTTGCCGACTACCGGGCACGCCGCGGCCGAGGCGCACGGCCTGAGGGCCTGACGCCGATCGTGCTGTCCGATGCGCTGGGCGACATCACCGCGAAGGTGGTCGCCGCCGATGCGGTGGGGGCCGGCAACATCTACACCTTCAGCAGCTCGATCCAGACCTACGGCAACGGCCGACTGCCCGACAGCAGCTGCACCGGGCAGTGCGCAGGGCAGGGCGACATCGATCTGTGGGCGCCGGGCGGCAACATCCTCGCCGGCCTGACGACGCCGACGGCCGGCACCACGATCGGCGTTGTGACCAACGGCGGCGGTGCGATCCGCAGCGTGGTCGGCGGTGACTTCACGATCAACCAGGGCAAGGTGCTGACCACGCAGGGTGGTGACATCCTGCTCTACAGCAGCGGTGGCAGCATCGACGCCGGCCGCGGCGCCCGCACCTCGATCAGCACGCCACCGCCCACCCGCACGCCGATCACCGTCGATGGCGTCATCGTCGGCTATGTCTACACGGTGCCGGCCAGTTCATCGGGCAGCGGCATCCAGACGCTGACCTCCGACCCGGATGGCATCGGTCCGCGCACCGCCGCGCCGGCAGGCGGCATCTACCTGTTCGCGCCGGCCGGTGCCATCGATGCCGGCGAAGCCGGTATCCGCTCCGGTGGCAGCCTGTTCATCAATGCGCAGACCGTGCTCAATGCCAGCAACTTCTCCGCGGCGGGCCCGTCCACGGGGGTGCCGGTGGCGACCGCCGGCAGCCTTGCCACATCGCTGGCCGGCAACGGCACCGCCAACAACTCGAAAGCAGCCGAAGACGCTGCCACCAGCGCGACCAATGCCGCCCGCGCTGCAGCTGCGGCAGAAGGCCTGGCCAAGCCGTCCATCCTGACCGTTGAAGTCTTGGGCTTCGGCGACAAGAACTGCAAAGAGCAGCAAAAAGACTGCTTCGCCAAATGAGCCCGCGGAGGCGACCATGCGTCTGCTGAACGTCATCCGCTCGGTTGACCCGGTGCACGGCGGGCCGGCAGAAGGGTTGCGGCAGTCGATCGCCGCGACCCGTGCCATGGGCCACAGCGAAGCGGTGCTGACGCTGGATGCGCCGCACGATGCCTGCGTGAGCGGCTTCCCGGCGACAGTGCATGCGCTCGGGCCGGTGGGCTCGAACTACGGGCGCTGTGACCGTCTGCTGCCCTGGTTGCGCGCCCATGCCGGTGACTACGATGCGGTGGTGGTGCACGGCCTGTGGCAGCACCATGGTTGGTCGGTGTGGCGTGCACTGCGTGGCGGGCTGGTGCCGTATTTCG
>JANXTP010000243.1 GCA_025352345.1 Burkholderiales bacterium
CGACAAGATGGGCGCCGAGCTGATGCGGGTGAAAGACCGTCACGACCGGGACTTCATCATCCAGCCGACCAGCGAAGAAGTGATCACTGACATCGCTCGCCAGGAGCTGCGCAGCTACCGTGCGCTGCCGAAAAATTTTTACCACATCCAGACGAAATTCCGTGACGAACGCAGGCCGCGCTTTGGCGTGATGCGGGGTCGCGAATTCACGATGAAGGACGCTTACTCCTTCGACCGCGATGTCGAGTCGGCCGGCAAGAGCTACGACGCGATGTATGCCGCCTATGCGCGCATCTTCGAGCGGCTGGGCCTGAACTACCGCGCGGTGGCGGCCGACACCGGCGCCATCGGTGGCGATCGGTCGCATGAATTTCAAGTGATCGCCGACACTGGCGAGGACGCGCTGGCCTACTGCGCCACCTCCGGCTACGCGGCGAATGTCGAACTGGCCGAGGCGCTACCGCTGATCGACCAGCGTGGTGCACCGTCGCAGCCGATGGCCAAGGCCTCGACGCCGCGCAAGGCGACCTGCGAGGACGTTGCCGCCTTGCTCGGCGTGCCGCTGTCGTCCACGGTGAAGTCGCTGGTGCTCGCCACCGACGAGCTGCGGCCGAACGACACGGGGACGAAAACGACGATCTGGCTGCTTCTGGTGCGTGGCGACCACAGCCTGAACGAAGTCAAGGCGGGCAAGCTGCCAGGCTTGAAGGCGGGCCACCGCTTCGCCACAGCCGCCGAGATCACCGAACACTTCGGCTGCAAGCCTGGCTACCTCGGGCCGGTCGGCGTGAAAGGGCAGGTCAAGGTCATCGCCGATCGCACGGTGGCGGTGATGAGTGACTTCATCTGTGGCGCCAACGAGGAAGATTTCCACCTGATCGGTGTCAACTGGGGCCGAGATCTGCCCGAGCCAGACGCTGTGGCCGACCTGCGCAATGTCGTTGCCGGCGACCCGTCGCCGGACGGGCGGGGCGTGCTGTCGATCCAGCGCGGCATCGAGGTCGGCCATGTGTTCTTCCTTGGCACCAGGTACAGCGAGGCGATGAAGGCGACCTACCTCGATGAAACCGGCAAACCCAAGTTGATGGAAATGGGCTGTTACGGCATCGGTGTCACCCGCATTCTTGGCGCTGCCGTCGAGCAGCGCCACGACGAACGCGGAATGATCTGGCCGGCCGCCATCGCGCCGTTTTCGGTGGTGATCTGCCCGGTGGGCTACGAACGGTTCCCCGAGGTGAAGGCGGCAGCGGACGGTTTGTACGCGGCGCTGATGCAGACGGGCATCGACGTCATACTCGACGATCGTGGCGAGCGTCCGGGTGCGATGTTTGCCGACTGGGAACTGATCGGCGTGCCGCACCGGGTGGCGATTGGCGAGCGCAGCTTGAAGGAAGGCAATGTCGAGTACCAGGGGCGGCAAGACGCGCAGTCCACCGCCGTGCCCGTCGATGAAGTGCTCGCTGTGCTGAAAGGCAGGCTGTCGTCATGACGCTGGTGCGCCGCCATGTCCTGCTCGCGGGTCTGGCTTGCGCCGTCCCGTGGCCTGCAGCGCATGCCGGTGGTCAGGTCGAGGAGCCATTGGCCGATGCGGTGCGCTCGGCCTTGTCCGCCGCGGTGCGCGATGCCGCGCCGCCCACGCCGTCGTTCGAGACCACGGAACAACGGCTCGCCTACCTGCGCTGGCTAGGGGCGGCGAGCGATCGCCTGAAGGTACGCACGCCACATTACGACGCCCGCATCGAATTCCTGCGCACGGTCTGGTACGAAAGCAAGCGCAAGGGGCTGGATCCATCGCTGGTGCTGGGGCTGATCCAGGTTGAAAGCGGTTTTCGCAAGTACGCGGTCAGCCCCGTCGGTGCGCGCGGCTACATGCAGGTGATGCCGTTCTGGGCACGCCTGATTGGTGACGGCGACGTCAGCCGGCTGTTCCACATGCAGACCAACCTGCGCTTCGGCTGCGTGATCCTGCGGCACTACCTCAACACCGAACGCGGCGATCAGTTCATGGCGCTGGGCCGCTACAACGGCAGCCGCGGCCGGGCCGAGTACCCCAACATGGTGTTAGGTGCCCGCAGGCAGTGGGATGTGCGCTTGGCCTGATCAAGGCTTGATCCGCCCTGACTACAGGCCCGCCCAGGCCCGCGGTGCAGCGGCATCGATGCCGATCAAGGCCAGCACGCGCTCGACGGTGTCGTCGACCAGTTCGTCGACGCTTTGGGGCTTCAGGTAGAAGGCCGGCAGCGGCGGGAAGATGATGCCGCCCATCTCCGTCACCGCCGTCATGTTGCGCAGGTGTGCCAGGTTGAACGGGGTTTCGCGCACCATCAGCACCAGCCGCCGCCGTTCTTTCAGCGTGACATCGGCTGCACGGGTCAACAGGTTGTCTGACAAGCCATGGGCCACGGCCGCCAGCGTCTTCATCGAGCAGGGCGTGACGATCATCGCCTGGGTGGCGAACGACCCGCTGGCGATCGCTGCGCCGACATCGGCGGGGCTGTAGGCCACATCGGCCAGACGCTCCAATGCCTTGCGGTCCAACCCTACCTCGTGGTGAACGTTCAATACGCCAGCAGGCGTCACGATCAGATGGGTCTCACAGCCCAAGTCGCGGCAGCGCTCAAGCAAACGCACCGCGTAAATCGCGCCGGTGGCGCCGGAGACACCGATCACCAACCGAGGCCGCTGACCCGCGGTCGCGATCATGGGCAAAGCGCTGTGCGCTGGGCGGCCCGTGCTCAGCCCTTCAACAACGGTGCGAGTTCGCCCGCTTCGAACATCTCGGCCATGATGTCCGAGCCACCGACGAATTCGCCCTTGACGTACAGCTGTGGAATCGTCGGCCAGTTGGCATAGCCCTTGATGCCCTGGCGAATCTCTTCGTCTTCAAGCACGTTGACGGTGGTCACGCCGGTGGCGCCGCACGCCTTCAGGATTTGGATCGCACGCCCCGAGAAGCCGCACATCGGGAATTGAGCCGTTCCCTTCATGAACAGGACCACGTCGTGTCCCTTGACGAGGTCGTCGATTCGTTGGTTGACGTCGCTCACGGTGCTGCTCCTCGAAGACAAATTTTGTAGCTAGCGAGATTACACGAGAACGCGTACCTGTTGCCCGAGCCCAGGCGTTCGCATCGCCCTCAGAACGAGTAAGACACCCCAATCTGGATCAGCGGCGACAGCCGCAGATCGCGCAAGAGATCGTCGATGCCCTGGGCCGACAGCGCGCTGCCGAACTTCACTGCCGACTGCGGGCGGAGGGCCATCAGTCCGAAATCGGCGCGGAAGCCCCAGCCCGTGCGGAGGGGCAGATCGGTGTAACCCAGTCCCAGGTAGGGCACAGGGACGACGTCGTTGTTCGGGTCCGACCACCCGCTGGCGAGGGCATGGCCTGTCAGGCCTGGTGCCGATGTTCCGTAAGCGCTCCCGCGGCGAGACGATCCGGTGGCCCATGCGCTGCGCTGCGTGACCACGAGCCCGCCGGTGGCGCGCAAGCCGCCAGCAGCTGCCGAGGTCAGTTCAGCTGGGGCACCCCTGTCGAAGTAGTAGTCGCGCAGCATAGCGAGTCCGCGCAGCGAGCTTCGGGTGGTGTCGGTGGCCAGGTTGTAGGGGTCGCCGTGGCGGCGCCCGCCGATTCGCTGGCTCAGCTCGATGCGGGACTGCCAGCGGCCGTGGAACCAGCTGGAGTCGTTGGGCTGCAGACCCGTGCCGTCGGCCGACCAGGCGGGACCGCTTGTGCCCATCAAGGCTGCGATGACGAGGTGACCGTATCGGATGCGCATGACCGTGCTCCCAAAGTCGACAAATTGGAAAGCCTCGGTTGCATCCTACGACTTGCGCGGCCCCTGTGCGGGCCACTGTTGCGCAATTCCTCACGGGTCGTGCGTTGGTCCACCAACGTGCCGTTGGTTGTTGTGTCTTCGCGACGTCGGCCTCAGCGCCAGGCCTGTTTCAACAGCAGCGACCACCAGTGCAGCGCTCCAGCCCCGCCAGGTCGCATCGTGTCGCCACCTCGCTGAAGCCCGCCTGCTGCAGACGCAAACGCACCGCGGCGCCTTGGTCGTGACCATGCTCCAGCAGCAGCCAGCCGCCCGGGTGCAGCGAGGCGGGCGCGCCATCGATCAGACGATGCAGGTCTGCGAGTCCTTGGTCATCGGCGACCAGCGCGCTGCGCGGCTCGTGATGCAGCGCGGCGAGGTGCGCGTCACCAGGGGCGACATACGGCGGGTTCGACACCGCCAAGTGAAAGCGTTGTCTCGCCACGGCCGACCACCAATCGCCTGAGGCCAGCGTGATGGGCAGGCCGAGCGCGCAGGCGTTGCGGCGCGTGATCTCCAGCGCGGCTGCGCTCGCATCGACTGCGGTCACGGTGGCGGCTGGGCACCGGTGTCGGATCGCCAGCGCGATGGCGCCACTGCCGCAGCCCAGGTCGACAACGCTCGGCGTGCGCGTCGACGCGAAGCCAGCGGCCAGCACCTGCAGCCCCCAATCGATCAGCAATTCGGTTTCCGGCCGCGGGATCAGCACCTGCGGCCCGACCTGCAGCACCAGCCCGCAGAACTCAATCTGCCCCAACAGGTAGGCCAGCGGCTCGCCAGTGCGGCGTCGTTGCAGCCACTGCGTGTACTGGCTCGCTTGCACGTCGCTCAACACCGCGTCGTCATGGGCGATCAGCCAGCTGCGTGGCTGCTGCAGCAGATGGGTCAGCATCAGCTGAGCATCCAGTCGGCCCACGCCCGAGGCGCGAGCCGCGGTCAGCGCGTGCGCGAGGGTGGTGCCCGCACCCACAGAAACCACAGGCGCTTGTGGGGCAGTCACACGCCGCCGCTTTCCAGCAAGGCCAACTGCTCCGCGGCACTGGCGGCCTGCAAGGCCAGGATGACCTCGTCGAGGTCACCATCGATGATGGCCTGCAGCTTGTACAGCGTCAGATTGATGCGGTGGTCGGTCAGCCGCCCCTGCGGGAAGTTGTAGGTGCGGATGCGGTCGCTGCGGTCACCGCTGCCGATCAGGCCTTTTCGGGTGGCGGCGTCCTTCTCGGCGCGTTCATGGCGGTCCTTGTCGCGCAGGCGCACGGCCAGCACCGCCATCGCCTTCGCCTTGTTGCGGTGCTGTGATCGGTCGTCCTGGCACTCGGCCACCAGCCCGGTCGGCAGGTGGGTGATGCGGATCGCGCTGTCGGTCTTGTTGACATGCTGACCACCAGCGCCGCTGGCGCGGAAGGTGTCAATGCGCAGGTCGGCCGGGTTGAGCTGTATTTCCTCGGCCTCGTCAGGCTCGGGCAGCACCGCCACCGTGCAGGCACTGGTGTGGATGCGGCCCTGCGTTTCGGTGACCGGCACACGCTGCACCCGGTGGCCGCCGGACTCGAACTTCAGGTTGGCATACACGCTGTCGCCCTCGATGCGGATCACCACCTCCTTGTAGCCACCGAGGTCGGACACGCTTTCCGACATCACCTCGGTGCGCCAGCCCTGGCGCTCGGCGTGGCGCAGGTACATGCGGGCGATGTCAGCGGCGAACAGTGCCGACTCATCGCCGCCGGTCCCCGCGCGGATTTCGACGAAGGCGTTGCGCGTGTCGTCGGGGTCACGCGGCAGCAGCGCGGTCTGCAAAGCCTGGTGCAGGCGATCGATCTCGGCCGTGGCGGTGGCGAGTTCTTCCCGCGCGAACCCGGCCATTTCGGGGTCGTCCCCGGCGCGCTCGAGGATGGCTTGCGCGGCCACCGCATCATGTTCGCGGGCCTCGTAGCGGCGAAACAGATCGACCACACCACCGACCTCGGCGTACTCGCGGTTCACCGCCCGAAAGCGGTTCATGTCGTTCGACAGCGCCGGGTCGTTCAGCGTGGCCTGCAACTCACTGAGTCGCAAGGCCAGGCGTTCGAGCTGTTGCCGAAGGGAGGCTTTCATCAGGAGTCCGGGCTGATGCCGAATGGCAGCGATCGCGGGTGCTGCATCCCGCACGGGGACACGGGCTGCGCGTCGCTCGATGCGGCGAGGTGCAGGCTACAGAAACGGGTCGGCGTCGCGGCCAGGCGCGGATGCCGTCGGCTCGACTTTGCTGGCCGACGGCCCGTTGCGCAGGAACAGCCGGGACACCGTGTGCGTCAACTCGGCGCGGTGCTCGCTGGCGGTGGCGTTCAGTTCGACCATCGCGCCATGCAGCATTTTCTGCGTGAGCCCGCGCGACATCGATTCGAGCACCGCGTCGATGTTCTCGCCCTTGGCGATCAACTTGCGGGCGCGGGCGATCTCGCTGGCACGCCATTCGTCAGCCTGCGCATTCAGGGCCTGGATCAGCGGCACCGTGCCGCGCTGGCCCAGCCAGTTGACGAAGCCCTGCACGCCTGTCTCGATGATGGCTTCGGCCTGCTGGACTGCCGCCTGACGCTTCTCGCCAGCGATCTGCACCAGCGACGACAGGTCGTCGACGGTGTACAGATACACATCGGACAGGCGGCTGACTTCGGGCTCGATGTCGCGCGGCACCGCCAGATCGACCATGAAGATTGGCCGGCGCTTTCGAGCCTTCAGTGCGCGCTCGACGGCCCCCAAGCCGATGATCGGCAGCGTGCTGGCGGTGCATGAAATCACCACGTCGAATTCGCCCAGGCGCTGCGGCAGATCGGCCAGCGGCACCACTTCAGCGTTGAATTTGCTGGCGAGCTTTTCACCGCGCTCGCGGGTGCGGTTGGCCAGCGCCATAGAGCGCGGCTTCTTCGCGGCGAAATGGGTGGCGACCAGTTCGATCATCTCGCCCGCGCCAACGAACAGCACCTTCAGCTCGCTCATGTCCTCGAAGAGCTGCGATGCGAGCCGCACCGACGCGGCCGCCATGCTGATCGAATGCGAGCCGATCTCGGTCGAGGTGCGCACTTCCTTGGCGACCGCGAACGAGCGCTGGAACATCTGGTGCAAGGTGGTGCCCAGCGTGCCCGCGGTGTCGGCTTCGCGCACCGCCTGCTTCATCTGGCCCAAGATCTGCGGTTCGCCCAGTACCATCGAATCGAGCCCGCTGGCAACGCGGAAAGCGTGGCGTGCCGCCGCCTCGTTTTCCAGCACGTAGGCATGCTCGCGCAGCGCAGCGCCCGACATGCCACCGATTTCGGCCAACCAGTCGAAGGCCGGTGCGACCAGACCCGCATCGGCGCCGACATACAGTTCGGTGCGGTTGCAGGTCGACACCAACGCGGCCTCGGGCGAGCGCAGCAGCTTCTGGCGGAAAGCGCGCAGCGTGGGCGCCAACTGTTCGGCCGAAAATGCGAATCGGCCGCGCAGGTCGAGCGGCGCGGTGGCGTGGTTCAGTCCGAGGGTGAAGACGCTCATATCTGTCAGGCAAAATTTACAGCAATTCGCAACCCAGGCCCAGCACGTAACACCCGAGGGGCTTCGGGGCATTGCCCAGACCCAACCGCATCATGAGTTTCCTTGACCTTCTCTGGCATCTGCTCGACTTCGCGGCGCCTGCGCTGTTGCTGGGCGTGATCAGTGCCACGGCGGCGAAGTGCTTGTGGCGCGGCCCGCTGCGCACCACTCCCTGGCTCCAATTGGGCGGTGTGGCGGTAGCGGCCAGTCTGCTGGCCTGTATCGCCGGTCTGATCATCACGGGCCGTGATGGCAAGATCGGCACCTATGCGGCCATGGTGCTGGCCTGCGCCGCCAGCCTGTGGTGGCGCACCCGCGGCCGTTGACAGGCTCATTACCACGGCTCAGGCCACGACGGCTTCGCCGCGCAGGGAGTTGGGATTGGCCTGTGTCACGGTCACGTCGATCAAGGTGCCGACCAACCGCTGTGCGCCCTTGAAGTTCACCTTGCGGTTGCACACCGTGCGTCCCATCAACTCGTCCGGATCCTTGCGCGACGGCCCTTCGACCAGGATGCGCTGGCGGCTGCCGACCATCGCCTGGCTGATGAGCTGCGCATTGGCTTCGATCGTCGCCTGCAGGTGCTGCAGCCGTTGCAGCTTGACGGTCTGTGGTGTGTCGTCGTGCAGGTTGGCTGCCGGCGTGCCGGGGCGCGGGCTGTAGACAAAGCTGAAGCTGGTGTCGAAGCCGACGTCGTCGATCAGCTTCATCATCTTCGCGAAGTCGTCTTCGGTTTCTCCGGGGAAGCCGATGATGAAGTCGCTGGACAGACTCAGTTGCGGCCGCACCGCGCGCAGCTTGCGTACCGTGCTCTTGTATTCCATCGCGGTGTAGCCGCGCTTCATCGCCATCAGGATGCGGTCGCTGCCGTGCTGCACCGGCAGGTGCAGGTGATCGACGAGCTGCGGCACCTTCGCGTAAACGTCGATCAACCGCTGCGTGAATTCATTCGGGTGGCTGGTGGTGTAGCGGATGCGCTCGATGCCGGGGATCTCGGCCACGTATTCGATCAGCAGTGCGAAGTCGGCGATCTCGCTGCTCGCGCGGCCCATCTTGCCCCGGTAGGCATTGACGTTCTGGCCCAGCAGCGTGCTCTCTTTGACGCCCTGGTCCACCAGCCCCGCCACCTCCACCAGCACATCGTCGAACGGCCGCGACACCTCTTCACCGCGGGTGTACGGCACCACGCAGTAGCTGCAGTACTTCGAGCAGCCCTCCATGATGGACACAAACGCGCTGCCGCCGTCGACGCGAGCCGGCGGCAGGTGGTCGAACTTCTCGATCTCGGGGAAGCTGATGTCGACCTGCGCGCGCTCTTGCTCAGCGCGCCGGGTCAGCAACTCGGGCAGGCGGTGCAGCGTCTGCGGGCCGAACACCACGTCCACATACGGCGCGCGCTCAATGATGGCCGCGCCTTCCTGGCTGCCACGCAGCCGCCGACACCGATCAGCACGCCCTTGGCCTTCAGGTGCTTGACGCGGCCGAGGTCGCTGAACACCTTTTCCTGCGCCTTCTCGCGTACCGAGCAGGTGTTGAACAGGATCAGGTCCGCTTGCTCCACGTCCGTCGTCGGCTCATAGCCCTGGGTGTCGCGAAGCACATCGACCATCTTGCCCGAGTCGTACTCGTTCATCTGGCAGCCGAAGGTCTTGATGAAGACCTTCTTGGCGACGGCCGGCGCACTCATGGCTTGGTCCAGGTCTGCGTGGCGGAGTTGAAGTTCCAGGCCTGGCGCTCTTCGACGGTTTTCGGCCACGGCTTGACGGCCCGCTCACTCTCACGCAGGACCCACAGCTCCTTGATCATGCCGGTGGTGTCTTCAATCGTGTAGTGAACGGTGCGCTTGCTGCCAGTCAGCGTGGTCGGCAGCACCAGCAGGTTGTCGGTGCCGTGCAGGCGGGCGCCGGGCGCCAGCAGTGCCGGGGCCCCATTGAGCTCCACCGCCGGCGGCCCGCTGAAGCTCACCACACCGCGCAGTGCCGTCAGCGGAAACTCGCGTGCCAATTCCTGCGCGCACGCAGGCACAGCAATGACGATCATCAGGGCGGTGAACAAGGCGCGACAGCGGTCCATGGCAGGTTCCAGTGGCGGTGAGAAAACTCGGCGCTGATCTCCGGCCCCGGCTTGCCGCAAGACCACACAAACAAAAACGGCTCCGGGTCGTGAAGACGCGGAGCCGGTCGGGAATCTGGTGGCGCTTCAGGGATTCGAACCCCGGACCTGCGGATTATGATTCCGTCGCTCTAACCGACTGAGCTAAAGCGCCTCAAGCCCACAATTATAGCCGGCTGCGAGCGGTCACAGTGCTCCAGCCGCTGCGCTGGCGGGCTGTTCTGCTGTGGTTCATTCACGCGATTCACGCGGGCTCGCCCAAACCTTCCCACGCATGTTCAGCTTTTTCAAGAAGAAGACGCCAACGGCCGCGCCCGTCGCAACGGTCGCCGGCGCACCAGAGGCTGCGATCACGACGGCCGCGCCTGTCGAAGCGCCCGTCGCCGAGCGCAAAAGCTGGCTGGACAAGCTGCGCACCGGGCTGCGCAAGACCGGTTCTGGCATCGCGCAGGTGTTCACCGGCACGCAGATCGACGATGCGCTGTACGAGAACCTGGAGTCGGCGCTGCTGATGGCCGATGCGGGCGTCAAGGCCACCGAGTATTTGCTGGTCGATCTGAAACGGCGCGTCAAGGAAGCCCGCGTCACCGATCCATCGGCCGTCAAGGCCCTGCTGGTCGATACGGTCACCGATCTGCTGCTGCCGTTGCAGCGCCCGCTCACCGTGGGCCTGCACACCCCGACGGTGATCATGGTTGTCGGCGTCAACGGCGCCGGCAAGACGACGACCGTCGGCAAGCTGACGCGCCATCTCGCCGAAAGCGGGCAGAAGGTGTTGCTCGCCGCTGCCGACACCTTTCGCGCCGCCGCGAAGGAGCAGCTCGCAGTCTGGGCCGGGCGCAATGGCGTCGAGATCGTCAGCCAGGAGGGCGGCGACCCGTCGTCGGTGACCTTCGATGCAGTCACCGCCGGCAAGGCGCGTGGCTGCGATGTGGTGATCGCCGACACCGCCGGCCGCCTGCCGACGCAGTTGCACCTGATGGAAGAGCTGCGCAAGGTCAAGCGCGTGATCGCCAAGGCGCAGGCCGGCGCGCCGCACGAGGTGCTGCTGGTGGTGGACGGCAACACCGGGCAGAACGCATTGGCGCAGGTCAAAGCGTTCGACGACACCTTGCAACTCACGGGCCTGATCGTCACCAAGCTCGACGGCACGGCCAAAGGCGGTGTGCTGGCAGCGATTGCGCTGTGGGCGCGGGAGCGCGGCGCGGGTGTGAACGGAGTGACAGGCCCCGTGCCGGTCTACTTCATCGGCGTCGGCGAACAGCTCGAAGACCTGGAAACCTTCGACGCACGAGAGTTCGCGACGGCGCTGCTCGGCTAGCGGCTGGCCCCTTCATCGACGGTGTCATCTCCGTGCCTGCGGGGATCCGGAAAACGGCGCAGGCATTCCTGTTTTTCCGCCCAAGCAGGCTTTGGTTACGCAGCAGTTTCTGCCCTATACGCAGCGCCGATACGCGGCAGAATTGCTGCTTACAAAAGGTTAGACCTCATTGGACACAACATATGCGCCCACCCATCTGGCAACTCGTGCGAACAGCCGTGCAAGAACTAGGCGGGGAGCGCAACTACTCCGCGATCAAACAACATGTATGGCAGAAGTACCCGGAGGTCAACTCTTCCACACTGACATGCTCGATCATCCTTTGCTCAGTCAATCATCCATCCCGCATTCACTACCCCGAAAACAAGAAGCTGCGGCCCTGTGTCGGGCAGTATGACTTCCTGTTCAACACCGGCCGAGGCCGCGTAGTTGCGTTTGACCCAGAGAAGCACGGTCAGTGGGAAATCGCCCTGACAGATCAAGGCCTCGAAGTGAGGCTGCTCCAAGAGGCCATCGCGGAGAGCTCTTCCGCGGGGGCAGACGAGGCCGGCAGCGAGTTCGCTCTTGAGGCACACCTTCGAGATTTCCTCGCGAAGAACCTTCCGAGCTTGAGCGACTGCGGTCAACTTCAACTGTTCGTTCACTCGGACGGAAGAGACGGAGTCGAATTTCAGACAGACGTGGGCCCCATTGACATTCTTGCGGTGGCTCCGTCAGGCGATTTCTACGTGTTCGAGTTGAAATTGACCAAAGGGCACGATGCTGCTCTCGGACAAATCCTCCGGTACATGGGTTGGGTCAAGAAACACCTCTGCGGAGAAAAATGCGTCCATGGCGTCGTCGTAGCCTCGGATATTGGAAAGAAGCTGAAGTACGCAGCTACTCAAGTGTCGAACGTGATGCTCATGAACTACACGTTAAAGTTTCAACTCTTGCCCACCGCGCTCGCCGATGAGGTCTAACTCCTTACAGGGACTTTCCGTTTAGTCAACCGTATTGAATTGGTTTTTCCTTCAAGACGGAGTTGGTTTTCTCGGCGTGCCGACGAGGGCTGAAGTGGCCCAACAGAGAACAGACTGCCGCTCTACAGACGGCCTTGTTGCAGCCACCCGCCCGTGCTTGAACGGGCGGCTGCGGGCCCAGATACGAACCGCTCAGCCGGGCTCCATTCCTATCGCGTGGATCTGGCCTTGCGGCCCCACCAGGGGTTAGTCGAGCTTGCCGACTGCCGGTCTGACCTGTCAGTGCATCTTCATCGTCTTCAATCGACGCCAACACGGGCCGGCACACCTCGGGTAATCTTGTCCACAGGCTTCCCTCTTCACATGGCTACAGATTGACGACTCACACCACCAATCTTGGCGCTTCGACGCCGTTGCCAGAGGGTGGAAAGTCCCTTCGTATTCCGCTCGAGCCGACCCGCTACGGCATGCGCTGTAAGGCTGGGCCGCACACATGCACCCCAAGGCGTCGCCGGTGTACGATCAATTCATGAAGCTCGCAACTGGTACAGTGGTTGGTGGCAAGGTGGTTCTGGACGGGCAGCCGTTCCCGGACGGTATGGTTGTAACTGTGCTTGCCAGGAAATCGACAGACTCCTTCACCTTGCCGCCTGACCTCGAACAGGAACTGATCGAGTCTCTTGCGGAGGCAGAACGCGGTGAGACGATCTCAGCCGATGAACTGCTCCGAGAGCTACGCCGATCCAAGTAACCGTCGTGCTTTCGGTTGTAGTAACGAAGCGCGCCGCTGTCCAGATTCGACGCGCTGCAGACTGGTGGGAAGCAAATCGTCTATCAGCTCCAGACGCGGTGGCGGACGATTTCGAAGAAGCCAAGAATCTGCTTGCACTTGAACCAGACATTGGCAGTAAGTGCAAGTCGCCTCGTTATCCAAATCTCCGTCGCTGGGGACTCTCAAGAGTTCACCATCACATCTACTACGACGTTCGACCTGGAAAGCTTGTATTGCTGGCGTTCTGGCCACAACGGCGAAAAGACGGGCCGAAGCTGTAACTCGCAGTGACGCCTCTCAAGAAGCTCCCTCCAAATAGTTGATCGCCAACGCGTTTTTCAAGCCGGTTGAACGGTGGGGATCATCTGCATGCCGAGCTTGGCATGCACGTTGCGACAGCGCCCGCATCACGCGCTCGCGATAGCGCTCCTCAGAGCAATCCTGGCCCTGTTCAATGAACTGATGTTGACGGGTCGATGGCTTCCTGGCCGCTGGATCAGCGCGGCCCGCCCATCCCGCCCATGCCCTTCATGGCGCCCATGCGCTTCATCATTTTCATCATGCCGCCGCCGCGCATTTTTTTCATCATGTCGCGCATCTGCTCGAACTGGTTGAGCATGCGGTTCACGTCTTGCACCTGAACCCCGGCACCGGCGGCGACGCGGCGTTTGCGGGTGGCTTTGAGCAGCTCGGGCTTGCGGCGCTCCTGCGGCGTCATCGAACAAATCATGCCTTCCATGCGGCGCACGTCGCGCTCGGCTTTGTCCATGTCGACGTTGCCTGCCTTGGCGGTCATTTGTGTGGCAGCTTGTCCATCAGCCCGGCCAGACCGCCCATTTTTTTCATTTGCCCGAGCTGCTGCAAGAAGTCGTTTAAATCGAACGCATCGCCCGACTTGACCTTGTCGGCGAGCTTTTGCGCCGCCGCGATGTCCACGCCTTGCGTGACCTGCTCGACCAGCGCCACGATGTCGCCCATGCCGAGGATGCGCCCGGCGTGGCGGTCGGCGTCGAACACTTCGAGCCCGTCGATCTTCTCGCTGACCCCGGCAAACTTGATCGGCGCGCCGGTGATCTGCCGCACCGACAGCGCCGCGCCGCCGCGCGAATCGCCGTCCATCTTGGTCAGCACGATGCCGGTCAGCGGCAGCGCTTCCTTGAACGCCTTCGCGGTGTTGATGGCGTCCTGGCCCTGCATCGCATCGACGACGAACAGGGTCTCGATGGGCTTGAGCGCAGCATGCAGCGCGCTGATCTCGGCCATCAGCGCTTCGTCGATGGCGAGCCGACCGGCGGTGTCGACCAGCAACACGTCAAAGTAGTGCTTGCGCGCGTAGTCGAGCGCGGCGTTTGCGATGGCTATGGGCTTGTCGGTGGCGGTGGACGGGAACCACTCCGCACCAGCTTGCTTTGTCACCGTCTTCAACTGCTCGATGGCGGCTGGCCGGTACACGTCGGCTGACACGGTGAGTACCTTCTTCTTGCGCTTTTCGATCAGGTGCTTGGCGAG
>JANXTP010000340.1 GCA_025352345.1 Burkholderiales bacterium
CTTCGAGGTCTTGCCCTCTTCCTTCATTTTCTTGAAGGCGGGCGACTCGTTCATCGACAGCCGGATCCAAACGCTGATGCCCAGCAGGGCGATCGACACGAGGAACGGAATGCGCCAACCCCAGTCGGCGAACAACGCCTCGCCTTCCTTGGTGAAGGCCCCGCCGCCCAACACGAAGCGTGTGCCCAGGATCACCATCAGGCTCAGGAACAGGCCCATCGTCGCGGTGGTCTGAATCCACGAGGTGTAGGCGCCGCGCTTGCCGTGCGGCGAGTGTTCGGCCACATAGGTGGCGGCACCCCCGTACTCACCGCCGAGCGCCAAGCCCTGCAACATGCGCAGCGCGATCAGGATGATCGGCGCGGCCCAGCCGATCGAGGCGTAGTTGGGCAGCACGCCGACGATGAAGGTCGACAGGCCCATGATCAGGATGGTGACCAGGAAGGTGTACTTGCGGCCGATCATGTCGCCCAAGCGGCCGAACACCAACGCGCCGAACGGACGCACGATGAAGCCTGCGGCAAAGGCCAGCAGCGCGAAGATGAACGCCGCGCCGGCATCGAGGCCGCTGAAGAACTGCTTGGCGATGATGGCGGCGAGCGAGCCGTACAGGTAGAAGTCGTACCACTCGAACACCGTGCCGAGGCTGGAGGCGAAGATGACCTTGCGTTCTTCGGCCGTCATCGGTTGCGGCACGGGCCGCACGCCGATGGCTTTGCTGGTTGCTGTTGCCATATTGGTTGTCTCCGTTGTGATGGCGTCACCATCGAAGGGTGATGCTGGCCGGTGATCATGGTCACGCGCTCTGACCGCGTCCTGACGCGGTGCTGAACACAGACTTACAAGATCAGCAAAAACCCGAGACGTTTATTTCTCAATGTGGAATTTGATGCCGATCGCCGCTTTTGTTTGGCGGCCCGGCGCGCGGTCTGCGCCGTCAGGGCACAAGCGTTGGTGGTGGTGTCGGTGGGTTCTCGTGACGTTGCGTCAGCTGCGCCCACAGGGCGAGCTTCTCGGAGTCGGCCATGCGACCCCACTCGCCGATCTCCTTGCGGCTGCGCAGGCAGCCCACGCACCAGCGGTCGGCCGCGTCCATGCGGCACACGCCGACACACGGGCTGGGCACAGCGGCGTGTTCAATGGACTTCACCGGCGGGTTCATGATTCGATGCGCTGCAGCGACGGCCTGCGCCAGCTGGTCATCCGTGTCGTCAACTGCCGCAGGAAGCGGCCCAGCCACCAGATCGCTCCCACCATCGTGACCAGCGCCACCGCCAGCAGCACTGCAAACAGCAGCGGATGGGTCCACGACAGCCACAGCGCGGTCGGTACCGCGGCGTCGCCGAGCAGGGACATGCCCACGTTCGAAAACGGTTCCGGCGACGTGTTGACCGCAGCCCGAGTGGTCGCCTTGGCGATGTGGCTGGTGGCAGCCAAGGTACCACCCATCAGCGCTGCCGCCAGAGTCCAGGCCGTGGGGTCGGCACCGAATACCGCGGCTGCCAGCGCGGCGCCGGCCGGGATGCGCACCAGCGTGTGCACCAAGTCCCACAGGGAGTC
This sequence comes from Burkholderiales bacterium, assembly GCA_025352345.1. Lineage (GTDB taxonomy): Bacteria > Pseudomonadota > Gammaproteobacteria > Burkholderiales > Burkholderiaceae_C > PBB1. Next base: position 1,561 of record JANXTP010000340.1, read on the forward strand.
GATGCCCGGAATCTTGTCGGCGAAGAACTCCACGAACAGCATGAACCCGCTGGCCGACAGCATCAGCGGGTGTTGCAGCAACGCGAGCCCGCCCGGCAGTTCGACCCAGCCCAGGCGGCCCGCCAGACCGGTCAGGAACACGACCGCGTACAGGCGCAGGCCACTGGCCCAGCCGAGCGCGGCGGCAATTGCCAGCAGCTGGGGGGAGTCGAGCGGCGGCATCACCAACACCTCTGCCTCTCAGAACGGCCCGTGCTCGAGCCATCGCTCGATCTGCAGGCGCCTGTCGTGGCCCCAGAACGGTTCGCCGTCGATGACGAAGAACGGTGCGCCGAACACGCCGGCGGCGATTGCCGCTTCGTTGACCTCTTTCAATCGCGCCTTCCAATCCGGATCGTTCCAGACGTCCTCGACCTCGGTGGCATCGAGCCCGAACTCGATGGCCAGCTCTCGCAGGCAGTGCGCGTTGCTCAGGTCCACGCCGCGGGCGAAATAGGCGCGCAGGCCATGCCTCGCCCAGGCGCTGGCGCTGACCTGGGCGTCGCCTCGGTCATGCAGCCACCAGAACACGCGCGCAGCATTCTGGGTCGGGATCGGGAAGCGTGCGGGCATGACCATCGGCACGCCGGCATAGCGCGCCGAGCGCTCGAAGTCGAGTAGCGAATAGTCGCGCTTGATCGGATGCGCCACCGGTGGCCGCAGTTCGGCGGCCGCGAAGGTCGCCCCCAACAGGATCGCGTTCCAGTTCACCGTGCGGCCATGGCGCGCGGCCAGGGCTTCGACCCATTCGGAGGCGATGTACGAGTAGGGCGACGAGAAGTCGAAGTAGAAATCGATGACCTTGCGCTCGTGGTTCATCGCTGCAGCCTAACGGGTGGCGTGGCGCCGGCTGTTGCGCAGTTTCCCGCGGTTGGTGCTGGGGCCGGGCGCGTGACCACGCACCGCGGGGGCGAACCATTCGGTGACCAGCAACGCCACGCCGCGGCGCGTGAAGACCGAGCGGCGGCACCACAGCGGGTGATCTGCCCACCCCAGCCGGCTGCCGAGCCGGCGCGCCTGCAACGGCGCCACGCTCCGGCCGCCCAGTCGCGTGCACAGCGCAGCGTGTGGCCCGAACAGCAGATCGGCCAGCGGTCGATTGCCCAGACCGCGCAAAGCGCGCCAGGTGAGTCGGGCCTGCACCGCGGGCAGCACCGAGCGCGCATGGACGAGCGGCCGCCCGTCGCCCCACAACACGACCTCGCGGACATGGCAACGCTGCGCACGGGCACTGCCGACGCCATGTTGGCGCAGCACCTGCAGCTCGTCATCCGTGGTCGGTGCCGTGCCTTGGGCCAGCACCTGCACTGCGAAGCCACCGAAGCACATCGAGAGCCGTCGGCTCAGCGAGCCGTCCGACAGCAACCAGGCACGCAGGGTGCGATCGAGCGGCAGTGATCTCACGAGGTCAGGCTGAACCGCCGCATCCTGGATTCGTGGCTGCTCATGCCACGAGCTCCTTCACGAGGATCGTGCCGCGTGCGATCAGTGCCGGTCTGCCGTGTCCGACCGATGCGGTGCCGTCCAAATGAACCAGCAGGCCTTGCAGCTTGTCCTTGGGCTCGACGCTGGACACCCGCCACTGCAGCGTGATGTCCTTATCGGCGAACACCGGGTTCTTGAAGGCGAAGTTCATGTTCAGGCACAGCATCTCGCGCCGGATGCCATCGGTATGGCGTGAAAAATAAGTGGCCAGCATGCCCATCAGGTGCGCACTGGTGTGCTGGCCGCTGGCGATGATTTCGCCAAAGCGCGCCCGCTGTGCCACCGCGGCATCGGTGTGCACGGGGTTCTCGTCACCGCTGAGGCGTGCGAACAGTGCGATGTCCTCGCGGGAATAACGCAAGGTCTTTGAAATCTTCTCGCCCGTAAAAACCAGCGGGATCTTGTCGTTCATCTGCATCGCTTGTGTTGGGAATCAGTGGGCATGGGCTTGCCGCTGGCGCTCAAAGCGCTTTGCGGCCTCATACGGGAACACGTCATGCACGTGGCCGGCCAGGATGCGGTCCTTGTGCTCCTGCCAGAAGGCGGCGTCGAGCAAGTCGGCGTGGTGTTTCATGAACACCTCGCGCACCTTCGCATTGCCGAGCAGGAAGGGGGCGAAGGTCTCGGGGAATACATCCTTCGGGCCCACGTTGTACCAGACCTCGCCGGACATCTCTTCCTCCTCGTTGCGCGGCTGGGGCACCTGGCGGAAGTTGCAATCGGTGATGTACTCGATCTCGTCGTAGTCGTAGAACACCACCTTGCCGTGGCGTGTGACACCGAAGTTTTTCCACAGCATGTCGCCAGGGAAGATGTTGGCCGACACCAGGTCCTTGATCGCGTTGCCGTATTCGATCACCGCCTGCTCGATCTGCTCGGGAGAGGCTTCCTGGAGGTAGAGGTTCAGCGGGATCATGCGCCGCTCGATGTAGGCATGGCGGATCACCAATTCATCGCCATCTTCTTCCAGCAGGCTGGAACAGAACTTCCGAAGCTCGGCGACCAGCTCGTCCTCGAAGCGCGCCCGTGGGAAGGCGACATTGCTGTATTCCAGCGTGTCGGCCATGCGGCCCACGCGGTCGTGCTGCTTGACCAGCAGGTACTTCGACTTGATCAGCTCGCGCGTGGTGTCCTTCGGCGGGGGGTAGTAGTCCTTGATGACCTTGAACACATAAGGAAACGAAGGCAGGTCGAACACCAGCATCACCATGCCCTTGATGCCGGGCGCGATGCGGAAGCGATCCGACGAGTGCCGCAGGTGCGCGAGAAAGTCGCGGTAGAACAGGTTCTTGCCCTGCTTCTGCAGGCCGAGGGCGCTGTAGATCTCGCTGCGCGGCTTGCGTGGCATCAGCGTGCGCAGGAACTGCACATAGGCCGAAGGCACCTCCATGTCGACCATGAAGTAGGCGCGGGCGAAGCTGAACAGCAGCAGCAGCTCCTCCTCGCCGAACAGCACCGTGTCGATGGCCAACTGGCCCGCCTCGGTGTGCAGGATCGGCAAGGCGAACGGCAATTCGCGGTAGCCGTTGATGACCTTGCCGACGAGGTAGGCGCCCTTGTTGCGGAAGAACAGCGAGCTCAGCACCTGGATCTGGAAATTGGCCCGTGGCGTGTAGTCGCCCAGCTCGGCTTCCACCGCCGCCAGCACGTGGTCGAGGTCGCGGTCGAGATTTTCGAAAGGGCGCTGCAGATCGAAGTGGTCGACGATGCGCCGCCACACCGCGCGCAGCGTGTCTTTTGTCGGGTAGTAGGCGTGATAGGTCGGCGTCGACGCCGGGTCGTCGACCTCGATGTACTCGGTAGACACCGTCGGGCGCACGAAGATGAAGTCGTTGTTGAAGTAGCGACGGTGCAGGATCTTCGTGGTGACCGAATTGAAGAAGGTCTCGGCCAGTTCGGGCTGGTGGTGGTTGATCAGCAGACCGACGTAGTGCAGCTTGAACTGCTGCGACAACTCGGCGCTCAGCTCGCCGGCCTTGAACTCGGATTGCAGGCGCTCGGCCGCCTCGTCGACACGCTTGTCGTAGAACTCGATGCGGTCGCGCTGCGCGCGTTGCTGGCCGTGCCAGTCGGCCGCCTCGAAGCGCTGCTTGGCCGCCGCGCTGGCCTCACGGAACAGGCGGTAGTGGCGATTGAAACCGCCCAGCATCGCCCGCGCGAGGTCGAGGGCGTGCGGGTCGGTCAGGGCCACCGGGAAGGCCGCGCCCTGCATCAAGGCACGCCGTTGTGGAAAGGTGGGGTGGCCGGACCGCGGCGTGCATGGACGGCGGCCAGCGCCAGTTCGTACGCCTCACGCACCTGCTCGGGTCCAGACACCGTCATCTTCAGATCCTCCAGCAGGCCGTTGTACAGGCCGTAGAACCAGCCGTGCACCACCAGTTCCTGCCCGCGCGCCCAGGCATCCTGCACTACCGTGGTCTGGCAGACGTTGCGCGCCTGCTCGATCACATTCAGCTCGCACAATGCATCGACACGCTGTGCTTCGTCCACCGTGTTCAGCCAGTCCTGGTGCTGGTTGCGCACGTCTTGCACATAGCGGATCCAGTTGTCGGCGATGCCGACCCGCAGGTTGTGCAGAGATGCTGCGACGCCACCGCAGCCGGAATGGCCGACGATGATGATGTGCCGCACCTTCAGCATGTCGGTCGCATACTGCACCACCGACAGGCAGTTCAGATCGGAATGCGCGACCACATTGGCGACGTTGCGGTGCACGAACAGCTCGCCTGGCGCCAGGCCGACCAACTCATTGGCCGGCACGCGGCTGTCGGCGCAGCCGATCCACAGGTATTGGGGCGCCTGCTGCTTCAGCAGGTTGGTGAAAAAACCGGGCGTGCGTTCTTCGGTGGCGCGCGCCCACATCCGGTTGCTCTCGAAGAGTTCGTTCAGTTCGCTGCTCATAAGTTGACGACACTTGGAAAGCTCGAGTCTATCGACCGAAAGTCACCCGTTTCAACACCATGGGCCCGCTGTTACCGATATGAACACGCTTCAGCAAGAACCGGACTACCCCTGGGGTGACGCGCTGCCCGCCCTGGGCCACACCATCGCCGTGGCGCCCGACATGCGCTGGCTGCGCATGCCGCTGCCGTTTGCGCTGAACCATGTCAACCTGTGGTTGCTGCGCGACCAGATCGATGGCCCAGACGGCCCGGTGCAGGGCTGGACGGTGGTCGATGGCGGCATTGCCGACGACCCCACGCGCGCTGCCTGGGAGCAGGTGTTCAGCTCCCAGCTCGACGGTTTGCCGGTGTTGCGTGTGGTGGCCACGCACATGCACCCCGACCATGTGGGCCTCGCGCACTGGTTGACCCAACGCTGGAGCCGCACGGCCTCGGCAACCGACGCTGGCTTCGAGTGCCGCTTGTGGATGAGCGCCACCGACTTTGCCGCGGCGCGCCTGGGCAGCCGCAACGACGCCGCGATGGGTGGCCAGGCCTCCGCGGCCTTCGTGGCCTCACACGGGCTGGTCGATGCGCAGGCGCTGGCGCAGATCCGCACCCGCGCCGGCTTCTACGCCAGCATGGTGCCGCAGGTGCCCGCGACTTACCGGCGCCTGATGGACGGCGGTGTGCTGACCATCGGCAGTGCGCAAGTGTCAGGGCGCCATGCGTGGCACTGCCTGGTGGGCCACGGCCACGCGCCGGAGCACATCGCGCTGCACAGCCCGACGCTGGGCGTGCTGGTGGCCGGTGACATGCTGCTGCCGCGCATCTCGACCAACGTCAGCGTCGACCACCTGGAGCCCGAAGCCAACCCGCTGGCGCTGTTCCTGGCGTCGCTGGAGCGCATGCGGGCACTGCCCGCCGACACGCTGGTGCTGCCTTCGCACGGCAAGCCGTTTCGCGGCCTGCACGCCCGCATCGATCAGCTGCAGCAACACCATGCCGATCGCCTGGCCGACGTGATGGCCGCTTGCACACAGGCGCCCCGCACCGCGGCCGAACTGCTGCCGGTGTTGTTCAAGCGCACCCTGGATGTGCACCAGACCACTTTCGCGATGGGCGAGTCCGTCGCGCATCTGAATGCCTTGTGGCACGAGGGGCGTTTGCTGCGCCAGTGCGAGCAGGGCGTCTACCGCTTTTCGCCCACTGCGGCTTGACGAACAGGCGTCAATCGAAGATCGGCAGCACGTCGGTCTTCAGCACCTCGCGGGTGCGCTGGTAGTCAGGCACGACCGAACGCACCACCTCCCAGAAGCGCGGGCTGTGGTTCATCTCGCGCAGGTGGGCCAGCTCATGGGCGATGACGTAGTCGATCGTCGATATCCCGAAATGGATCAGCCGCCAGCTCAGACGGATCGAGCCGTCAGCACTCGCGCTGCCCCAGCGGGTCTGCGCCGACGACAGGCTGAGCCGGCGGTAGCGCACGCCCAGTTGTGCCGCGTAGTGCTCACAGCGCTCGGCAAAAACGCGCTTGGCCTGGCGCTGCAACCAGCTCTGCACCGCGTCGCGAATTTGCTCGGGCGCCGCGTTTGACGGCAGCCCGGTGTGCAAACGGCACGGGGCGCCATCACCTGCGCTCGCATCCAGTACCGCGCCTGAGGGCGTGATGCCGGCGCGTGCGTCGAGCACGACGACCACCATCTGGCCCAGGAACGGGATCGTGACGCCATCGCGCCAATCGACACGCGCCGATTGCAGCTGGCGGCCGCGTTCTCGCTGCTGGTGCAGCTTGCCCAGGATCCAGTTCGCCTTCTCGCGCAGTGCGGTTTCGATGTCGCGCGCGCCGACCCAGCTCGGCACGTTGACGCACAGGCCCTCGGTGCCCACGATGAATCCGATGCTGCGACGGCGCACGCGCTTCAGCGCATAGCCCACGGTGTGGCCACCGAGCACGATCTCGCGGGCGGCCTCTGGATGGCGGAAGGCTGTTGGGGCGAGGGCGGTGCTGTCCAACGAGGGCGTCGGTGTTGTGGGCGTTGCAGGCGCCGACGGGGTCGGTCGCATCGGCTTCGATGCCGTCGGCTCCGGCGCAACGAACAGCGACAGCTGTGCGGGGTCGGGGCGACGGGGGGCTGCCATAGAACGCAGTCTACGGTTCGGTCGCGGTGCTGCCCGGCGGCAGTGTGACGGCGGGTGGTGACGCTGGCCGCGCGGCTTCGCCTGCATACGCCTCGGGGTCGAGCCGTCGCATCTCGGCCTCGATCCAGGTTTCGACCTCGCGCATCAGCGCATCGGGCCGCTTGCCCACCGACGACAGCAGCGGGCCGACCGACACATCGATCACCCCAGGGCGAAGCGTGAAGGTCTTGCGCGGCCAGCAGCGCGCCGAGGTCACCGCGATCGGCAATACCGGCCGGCCGGTCGTAACGGCCAGCCGCGTGCCGCCGCTCTTGTAGGTGCCGCGGCCACCGCGCGGCGCGCGCGTGCCTTCAGGGAACATGATGACCCAGTGGCCCTTGTTCATGAACTCGCCGCCTTGCGCGGCGACGAGGTTCCAGGCCTCGGCGCGCCTGCTGCGGTCGATGTGGATCATGTCCATGCGCGCCATCGCCCAGCCAAAGAACGGGATGTAGAGCAGCTCGCGC
>JANXTP010000345.1 GCA_025352345.1 Burkholderiales bacterium
GGTCGCGCTGGGCGTCACCGCCGCAGCGGCGCAGGGACGCTTCGAGCTACAGGCCTGCGAGGACTGCGGCGCGGTGCAATACCCGCCACGCGAGGCCTGCCATAAATGCCTTTCGCCACGCCTGCGCTGGCGACAGCAAACGGGCGAGGGCGCGCTGCTCGGCAGCACCACGCTGCACCACAGCAACGACCTGTATTTTCGCGAGCGCCTGCCGTGGCGGCTGGGCCTGGTGCAGCTCGATGTGGGTCCAACACTGATGGTGCACCTGCATAGCGAGGTGAAGGACGACCCCAGCAACGTCCTGGCTGCGCGAACGCGGGTACGCGTGGGTGCGCGGCTGGACCGCACCGGGCAGGCCGTGCTGATTGGATTTCCAAACGAAGGGAGCGCCGACATGGCCGACGACAAGATGCTGCGCGAGACGACCAGCGACCCGAAGTTTCGCAAGCTGCTGGTGACCGACGGCAAAACCGAAACCGGGCAGGCAATCGTGCGCGCACTGGTCAAGGCCGGGGCTGACCTGGTGTGGGTCGGCCATGCAGAACCCTGGAAAAAAACCAGTGGCCTGCATGAACTGGCGGCGCTGCCCCAGGTCACGCTGGTACCGCTCGACCTGACTGACGGACGCTCGGTCGCCGAACTGGCCGGGTCGATCGGCGGCAAGGTCGACATCGTCATCAACAACGCCGAGGTGCACCGCAGCTTCGGCATCGCCGCACGACGCGGCACCGATGTGGCCCGCGCCGAGATGGACATCAACTACTTCGGACTGCTGCGGCTGGCGCAGGAGTTCGGGCCGGCGCTGCGGGGCCGCGCAGCCGACGGCCCGACCGGTGCGATTGCCTGGGTCAACCTGCTGTCGATTTATGCCTTGTCCAACTTTCCGCCGCAAGGCACTTTCAGCGCCTCGAAAGCGGCTGCGTACTCTTTGTCCCAATGCCTGCGTGCCGAAATGCGGCCGGCTGGCATTCGGGTGATCAACCTGTTTCCCGGGCCGATCGACGACGAATGGAACCAGCAGGTACCACCGCCGAAAGTGGCGTCGGCCACACTGGCCAGCGCGATCGTGCAGGCGCTGCGCGATGGCGTTGAAGACGTCTACCCGGGCGACGTGGCGCAGGAGTGGCTGGAGCGCTGGCGCGACAACCCCAAGGTGCTCGAACGCGAACTCGCTGCCGGCGGCAGCTGAAAGAAAACGCATCATGACGACCCGAACCGATCTGCTGTCCGCCGCCGAAATCCTCGGCAGCCTGGTCAGCGCCATGTCCACCGGGCGCATCCGTGTGGTGGACCTGACACAAACTCTCACGCCAGCATTCCCGCAGATCGCGCTGCCCCCCGAAATGGGCCAGTGCTGGCATTTCGCATCGAGGAAGTGTCGAAGTACGACGAACGCGGTCCGGGCTGGTACTGGAACAATTTTTCGTGCGGCGAACATACCGGAACGCATTTCGACGCGCCGATCCACTGGATCTCGGGGCGCGACCTGCCGAACAACGCGGTGGACACGATTCCCGTGCAGAACTTCGTAGCACCGGCCTGTGTGATCGACTGCTCCGAGGCGGTGAAGGCGGATGCCGACTACTTGATGACGGTGGCCGACATCGAGCGATTCGAGGCCGCCCATGGCCGCATCCCGCAGGGCGCCTGGGTGCTGATGCGCACCGACTGGTCGAAACGGCACGACCCCGAGGCCTATCAGAACTTCGACGAAGCAGGGCAGCACACGCCCGGCCCGTCCACCGAGGCAGTACGCTTTCTGGTCGAGCAGCGTGACGTGCTGGGCTTCGGGTCCGAGGCGATCGGCACTGATGCCGGGCAGGGCTACCACCTGCGGCCACCCTATCCGTGCCACTACTACATGCACGGCGCGGGCCGATACGGTCTTCAGTGCCTGAGCAATCTCGACCTGCTGCCACCGACCGGCGCTGTACTGATCTGCCCGCCGCTCAAGATCGAGAATGGCAGCGGCAGTCCGCTGCGGGTGCTGGCGCTGGTCGGAGGCACGTCATGAGGACTGCCAGCCCGGCCTCACAGCGAAATCCGCTGGTGCTTACTGCAAAGGTTTTTTTATGAGCGCCGCCTGCAAAGTGGCGGCCGTGACGGGCGGCAGTACAGGCATCGGAAAAGCTATTTGCGAAGACTTGCTGCAACAGGGTTATCAGGTGGTGTCGCTGGCACTCGAGCCCTGCGTCATTGACCACCCGAAACTACACAGCATCGAAGTCGATTTGATGGACCGTGGTGTAACCGCGCGGGCCATGCTGGATCTGGTGCAACGCTTCGAGGTCACCACTGTTATCCACAACGCCGGTGTGATACGCCCCGCGCTGATTGCAGATGTCAAGCTGGACGATCTCGATGCATTGGTCGAACTGCATCTTGCCAGCGCCATCCAGCTGGTTCAGGCTGCGCTGCCGGCCATGCGAAAGCGCCGTTTCGGGCGGGTCGTATTGCTGTCGTCGCGTGCGGCGGTCGGCGCTGCTACACGCACGGTCTACTCCGCCACCAAGTCTGCGATGCTTGGCATGGCGCGAACCTGGGCGCTGGAACTCGCCGCCGAAGGCATCACCGTGAACGTGGTAGCTCCGGGGCCGATCCGCACCGATATGTTCTACGAGGTGGTGCCTGCCGGGAGCGAAAAAGAGCGCCTGCTGACCGCGTCGGTGCCGGTGAAGCGGCTGGGCGAGGTGGACGATGTCGCGCGCGCCGTGCGGTTTTTTGCCGATCCTGCCAATAGCTACGTGACCGGCCAGGTGCTGTACGTGTGTGGCGGCACCAGCGTTGGCAGTCTGGTGGTGTAGGACGGCTGGCCCCTTTGATTTACTTTTCCGTTGTTCCCCTTGTTTTGCGTTGTTCCGTTTTCCTTGCAACTTTAGGAGTGTTCCCATGAGAGTCCTGTTTCGTACTACCGCGCTTGCGGCCCTGACCATGGGCATCGGCGCCCTGACGGTTGTCAATGCGCTGGCCGCCGACCTCAAGGTCGGTTTCATTACCTCGCTGTCCGGCCCGGTGTCGTCGCTTGGCATTCCCTACGACAAGGGCATGAAAGCGGCCTTCGCGTACAAGTCTGAAGTGGCCGGCCACAAGATCGTGCTGGTGCAGCTGGACGATGCTTCCGACCCGACCGCGGCCGCTCGCAACGCACGCAAGATGATTGAAGAGGACAAGGTCGACGTCATCATCGGCACTGCGGGATCTCCGGGCGCGCTTGCCATCGCGGCCGTAGCGCGTGAAACCAAAACCCCGCTGATTTCCATCGCCAACGCCAATCTGGAGGGCGAGGAGGGCGCCTGGATGATCACTCTGCCGCAACCCGCGCCGCTCATGGCCAGCGCGCTGGTCGAACGGATGAAGAAGTCTGGTGTCAAGACCGTCGGCTACATCGGTTTTTCCGACCCGTGGGGCGACCTGGTCTACGACGCGATGATGAAGATCGCCGAGCCTGCGGGCATCAAGGTGGTGTCGAACGAACGTTATGCGCGTGCCGACACTTCGGTCACGGGGCAGGTGCTCAAGATCGTGGCGCTCAAGCCTGACGCGGTCATCACGGGCACCTCGGGTACGCCCGGCGCGCTGCCCTACCTGGCGCTGGCCGAACGCGGCTACAAGGGCCAGATCTACGGCATGCACGCGCTTATCAATCCGGACTTCGTTCGTGTCGGCGGCGCCTCGGTCGAAGGCCTGCTGGCACCCACTGGCCCGGTTATCGTGGCCGAACAACTGCCTGACTCGAACCCGATCAAGAAGGTGTCGATGGACTTCCGCGCGGCGTATCAGAAAGCCAACGGCTCGTCCCCCAACGACGCGTTCTCGGCGTATAGCTTCGATGCGTGGATTTTGCTGCTCGAAGCCGCGTCGCGCGCCAAGGGCGACCCCGGCACGCCGCAGTACCGCCTCGCGCTGCGTGACGCGCTGGTCTCAGGCAAGGAAGTGGTGGGAACACACAGTGTCTACAACTTCAAGCCGAACAGCCGTTACGGCTCGGACGAACGTTCGCGGGTTGTCGTCAAGCTTGAAAAAGGCCAGTGGAAACTGGCTCCCTGAATCCCCGCATTCACGCATCACCGATCAGCCACCTCCACCGACTATCCACACCGGAGCTAGAACATGAAACGTTTGATGACACGCCTTGCGCGCAGCGTATTGGCCACCTCCCTTACCGCAGGATTTACGCTGGGCGCGCTGGCTGCCGACCTCAAGGTCGGCCTCAGCGTGTCGCTGTCGGGTCCCAACTCGTCGCTGGGCGTGCCCTATGTAAAAGGCATGCAGGCTGCGCTGGCCTATAAACCCGAGGTCAACGGACGCAAGATCCAGCTGATCGTGCTGGACGACGGCTCCGACCCTACCACTGCAGGCCGCAATGCCCGCAAGCTGGTGGACGAGGACAAAGTGGATGTACTGATGGGCACCTCTGGCGTCCCGGCCGCGATCGCCATGGCGCAGGTCGCGCGTGATGCCAAGGTACCGATGATCGGCCTGACCCCGATCCAGCTCGACGCGGCCGACAACCCGTGGGTCGTCACGGTGGCGCAGCCGACCCAACTGATGGTCGACGCGGTGGTGGAGCGCATGAAAAAGGACGGTGTCAAGTCGGTCGGCTACATCGGTTTCTCGG
>JANXTP010000356.1 GCA_025352345.1 Burkholderiales bacterium
CGTACGCGCGCCATGAAGAAAAAATCGCACGGGGCGAGTTGAAGCTCTACAAAAAGGTGCCGGCACTGCAGCTGTGGCGCAAGATGCTGTCGATGCTGTTCGAGACCGGGCACCCCTGGATCACGTTCAAGGATCCCTGCAACATCCGGTCGCCGCAGCAGCACGTCGGCGTCGTGCACAGCTCCAATCTGTGCACCGAGATTACGCTGAACACCTCCGATACCGAGATTGCCGTCTGCAACCTCGGATCGGTGAACCTGCTCGCCCACATGGTCGGCGGCAGGCTCGACCTCGAGAAGCTGCGCGGCACCGTTTCCACGGCCATGCGCATGCTCGACAACGTGATCGACATCAACTACTACGCGGTGAAGAAGGCGCGCGACTCGAACCTGCGCCACCGCCCAGTGGGCTTGGGCATCATGGGCTTCCAGGACGCGCTGCACGAATTGCGCGTGCCGTATGCGTCGGACGCCGCCGTCGATTTCGCCGACCGCTCGATGGAAGCGGTGTGCTACCACGCCTACTGGGCATCGACCGAACTCGCTGCCGAGCGTGGCCGCTATTCCAGCTACCGCGGCTCGCTGTGGGACCGCGGCATCCTGCCGCTGGACTCGCTCGACCTGCTGGCCGAAGCGCGCGGTACCGGGACCGCAGGTGCTGCTTCCTACGTCGATGTCGATCGCAGCAGCACGCTGGACTGGAACGCACTGCGTGGCCGCATCGCCGAGTACGGCATGCGCAACTCTAATTGCGTGGCCATCGCGCCGACCGCGACCATCTCCAACATCATCGGCGTCAGCGCCTCGATCGAGCCCTCGTTCAGCAACCTGTCGGTCAAGAACAACCTGTCGGGCGACTTCACGGTCATCAATGAGTACCTGGTGCGTGATCTGAAGCAACTCGGCCTCTGGGACGACGTGATGGTGATGGATCTCAAGCATTTTGACGGCTCGCTGCGCCGCATCGACCGGGTGCCCGAAGACCTGAAGGTGCTGTACGCCACTGCGTTCGAGATCGACACCGAGTGGCTGGTCGAGGCTGCTGCACGCCGCCAGAAGTGGATCGACCAGGCGCAGTCGCTGAACATCTACATGGCGGGCGTGTCGGGCAAGAAGCTTGACGAGACCTACAAGCTGGCTTGGCTGCGCGGCTTGAAGACCACCTACTACCTGCGCACCGTGGGAGCCACGCACGCCGAGAAATCGACGGTGAAGGCGGGTCAGCTGAATGCGGTGAGCAGCGGCTCCTCAGGCTCTGCGCAGGCTGCCGCTGCGATCCATCAGGCCCAGCAATCGAGCGCCGAAGCGGCCACCGACATCAAGTACTGCGCGATCGACAACCCCGACTGTGAAGCGTGCCAATGACGCTCGCCGCGCTGTCGGCGACGCAGCTGCGCAACAAAGATGTTCTGTACGCGGTCTTGTCTGACAGGTAATGCTTTGTTTTTTCCGATATCGCTCGGATAATCAATATTGACTGGAAATCCACCATGCTGGTTTGGGAAGAAGAAATTAAATCACCGACATTGCCTCCGGCTGCCTTTGCCAAGTCGCGGATTCCTGACGACATTCAAAGCCTGTGTGCCGAAGCGGAAGGTTTCACTGCCAAGGTGCAGCAAGCGGCCATTTCTGACGAACCCATTCATCCCTTGGTCGCCAAACCCGTTGAAACCCGTCGGGTGGTCGCCGCCGACAAGCGCATCATCAACGGCCGCACTGACGTCAACCAATTGGTGCCGTTCAAGTACAAATGGGCCTGGGAAAAGTATCTCGCCACCTGCGCAAACCACTGGATGCCGCAGGAGGTCAACATGTCGCGTGACATCGCGACCTGGAAAGACCCGAACGGCCTGACCGATGACGAGCGTCGCATCGTCATGCGCAATCTCGGGTTTTTCGTGACCGCAGATTCTCTGGCCGCCAACAACATCGTCCTCGGCACGTATCGCCACATCACTGCGCCTGAATGTCGTCAGTTTTTGCTGAGGCAGGCTTTTGAAGAAGCCATTCATACCCACGCCTACCAATACATCGTCGAATCGCTGGGTTTGGACGAGGCTGAAATCTTCAACGCCTACCACGAGGTCCAGTCGATTCGCGACAAGGACGAGTTCCTGATCCCCTTCATCGAGGCGATCATGGATCCGAACTTCAACACTGGCACGCACGAGGCTGACCAGACCCTGCTCAAAAGCCTGATCGTTTTCGCTTGTTTGATGGAAGGGTTGTTCTTCTACGTCGGTTTCACGCAGATTCTGGCGCTCGGCCGGCAGAACCGGATGACCGGTGCCTCAACGCAGTATCAGTACATCCTGCGCGATGAATCGATGCATTGCAATTTCGGCATCGACCTGATCAACCAGATCAAACTGGAAAACCCGTTGCTGTGGACGGCGCAGTTCAAGGCCGAAATTAAGGCGCTTTTCATGCGAGCGGTCGAACTGGAATATCGCTATGCTGAAGACACGATGCCGCGTGGTGTGCTCGGCATGAATGCGTCGATGTTCAAGGGTTATTTGCGCTACATCGCTAACCGGCGCGCCACCCAAATCGGCCTGGAGGCGCTCTTTCCAAATGAAGAAAACCCGTTTCCCTGGATGAGCGAGATGATCGATCTGAAGAAGGAAACCAACTTTTTCGAAGGCCGTGTCACTGAGTACCAGTCTGGTGGCGCACTGTCATGGGATTGAAAAGCGGCTTGCCGATGCCTGCATGGGGTTGAAGTGAGACGATCAGGATTTGCAAACTGGAAGGGGTCGACGCAGAAGCGGCATCACCAGTTTGATACCCGATTCACCGCACCGGGGCGTCCATCATGGGCAGTTTCCGGGTGGTGAATAACTGTTCAGTACCGACTCTCGGTGGCTGGACAGTGTTTCTTTAACTTGATCAAGGAGAATGTAATGGCAACTGCGAAAAAGGCCGCCCCGGCCAAGAAGGCTCCGGCCAAGAAAGCCGCCCCTGCGAAGAAGGCTGCTGCGAAGAAGGCTCCGGCCAAGAAGGCCGCTCCTGCGAAGAAGACTCCGGCCAAGAAGGCCGCTCCTGCGAAGAAGGCTCCGGCCAAGAAGGCGGCGCCTGCGAAGAAGGCTCCAGCCAAGAAGGCCGCGCCCGCGAAGAAGGCTGCTCCTAAGAAGGCCGCTCCAGCCAAGAAGGCTGCTCCTAAGAAGGTCGCCAAGAAGGCCGCCGCACCTGCAAAGAAGGCCGCTCCCAA
>JANXTP010000367.1 GCA_025352345.1 Burkholderiales bacterium
GGAATCGCCACCGCGAGGCCAGCGGCCGTCATCACCAGCGCTTCGCCGACCGGGCCGGACACGCGATCAATGGTGATGGTGCCGGCAGACGCGATGCTGACCAGCGCGTGATAGATGCCCCACACCGTGCCGAACAGGCCGATAAAAGGCGCTGTGCTGCCGATCGACGCCAGCACCACCTGGCCGAACTGCAGCTGCCGCAGCACCGAATGCAAGGCATCACGCAGGCAGCGGGTGAGTTGCGAGGTGCGCTGGCCGTGGGCTTCAAGCGTGCGGGCATTCGGCTGGGCGATGGCAGCAGACAGCAAGGGGGTCAACACCCCCTCGCGGTCGAACGCAGCGAGCTGCGTGCGGGCGGCTTGCAGATCCGCGGCGGCCCAGAAGGCTGGCACCGCCCGGGCAATGTCACTGCGCACGCGGCGCAGCAGCCAGCCCTTCCAGAAGATCAGCACCCAGGCGCTGATCGACATCAACAGCAGCAACAGCGCGACGCTGCGCGTGATGAGGTCGCCTTGCTCCCAAAACTGGTTGAATCCGCTCATCGGGTGTCAGTCTCCGCAGGCGTGACGGCGCCGTGAATCACGCCAGCCCCAGCACGTCGTTCATGTCGAACAGGCCGCGAGCCCGCCCGGCGAGGAAGCGGGCGGCGCGCAGGCTGCCCTGCGCATAGGTGGCGCGGCTCGAACTCTTGTGGCTGATTTCGATGCGCTCGCCAATGCCGGCGAACAGCACCGTGTGGTCGCCGACCACATCGCCGCCACGGATCGTGGCGAAGCCGATCGTCTTCGGATCGCGCTCACCAGTCACGCCCTCGCGGCCGTACACCGCACATTCTTTCAAGTTGCGCCCGAGCGCAGCAGCGAGCACCTCGCCCATCTGCAGCGCGGTGCCGCTCGGCGCATCGACCTTGTGTCGGTGGTGGGCCTCGACGATCTCGATGTCGTAGCCTTCATCGAGCATGCGCGCGGCCGTGTCCAGAAGCTTGAGAACCACATTGACGCCGACGCTCATGTTGGGCGCCATCATGATGGCAATGTGGCGGGCGTGGTCGGCGATCTCGGCTTTCTGAGCTTCTGTGAAGCCAGTGGTGCCGATCACCGCTTTGACGCCCAGTTCGCGGCACACGGCCAGATGCGCCAGCGTTCCGGCGGGGCGCGTGAAATCGATCAGCGCCTGGGCATTCGCCAGCCCGGCCCGCAGGTCGGCGGTGATGCGCACGCCGCTGATGCGACCAGCGAAGGCTGCGGCATCCTGGCCAAGTGCCGGGCTGTCGGCAAGATCCAGCGCGCCGCTGAGCACCATGTCGTCGCTTGCCGCGATGACCGCTTCGATCAACATGCGGCCCATGCGACCCGAGGCGCCAGCGATGGCGACCCTCAACGGGCCTGTGCTGGCCACGGATGCCTCCGCCGGCACACCCATCAGCGTGGTGGCTCCAGCGGTGGATAGACCCGCCCTGCGGGCACGGTCGGCGGCTCGACCACGGCCTGCTTCGGGGGCGGCTTCAGTGACTGCACCTCGTCGGCGCTCAGCGCCAGCGGCGGCGGCTTGCCGCTGGACGATGCGGAATCGATCGATGCCACAAAGGCCTCTTCGGCCGGCAGCTCGCCGCCGGTGTCGATGCTGATCAGACGGTCGCCGTCGAACATCAGTACGACGCTGCGCCGCTGAGGCTCGGTGCCTTGGCGGCGTATGGTGAACACATAGTCCCAACGGTCGCCGTGGAACACATCGGTCAGCAACGGCGAGCCGAGCAGATCGCGCACCTGAGCGCGTGGCATGCCGATCTGCACCCGCGAGATCAGCTCTTTCGTCAGCACATTGCCCTGCACGACCTCAACGCTGTAAGGCTTCACGAAGCCCGTGAGGCGCTCCTTAGAGACCAGCATCTCGCATCCGGCCAACCCGGCTGTTGCCCCGACAGCGCCGAGCAGCAGCAGACTGGAGCGAACCGTTGAAATCAGTGGCATGGCAGATTCAAGGATTCACGCAGCGCAAACCCGACTCGATATGATCGAATCATTCTAGCGGGAGGGGCTTGGGACCCGATCGCCCCACGGGAGCCACCATGTCGAACGCTGACGAACTGAAAAGCAGCGGCTTGAAAGCCACCTTGCCGCGCATCAAGATCCTGGAGGTCTTCCAGCAGACCGTTCAGCGGCACCTGACGGCTGAAGATGTGTACAAGGTGCTGCTCGCCGATGGCTCTGATGTCGGGCTGGCCACGGTGTACCGGGTGTTGATGCAGTTCGAACAGGCCGGCATCCTGTCGCGCAACCATTTCGAGTCCGGCAAATCGGTGTTTGAACTCAACGAGGGCAAGCACCACGATCACTTGGTGTGCCTTGATTGCGGCCGTGTCGAGGAGTTCTTCGATGCCGAGATCGAAAAGCGCCAACGGACGGTGGCGCAATCGCGCGGCTTCGACCTGCAGGAACATGCCCTGTCTCTGTACGCGGTGTGCGCCAAGAAGAACTGCCCGCACAACCCCCGCTGAGTGCGCACCCCGCGGCGACCCGGGTGGTCGACAGCGCTCAGCGTTTCACTCGGTGCCGCGTTCGAGCGCACGCTGGTGCCGCTCGATGAATTCCTTGTAAGTGTCGATGCCGCGCAGCTGCAAGATGGTATTGCGCACCGCCGCTTCGACCAGCACCGCCAGGTTGCGGCCCGCATCGACCGCGATCACCGCCTTGCGCACTGGCACGTCGAGGATGTTCTCGTACAGCGGTTCATAGGGCAGCCGCTCGAACTCGCGCTCCATCGTCTCCTTGCGCACCAGGTGCACGATCAGCTTGACGCGCATCTTGCGGCGAACCGCTGTCTCGCCGAAGATGGCCTTGATGTCGAGCAGTCCGATGCCACGGACTTCGAGCAGGTTCATCAGCAGTTCCGGGCAGCGCCCTTCGAGGGCGCTCTGCGACATGCGGTAGATGTCCACCGCGTCGTCGGCCACCAGACCATGACCGCGCGAGATCAGCTCCAGCCCCAGCTCACTCTTGCCCAGCCCCGATTCGCCGGTCAGCAGCACGCCCAGCCCGAGGATGTCCATGAAGACACCGTGCCGCGTGGTGCGCTCGGCGAACAGCTGGCTCAGGTAGCCGCGCACCACATCGATGACCTGGCCTGCCGACTCGGCCGTGACGAACAGCGGGATCGCTGCGCGCTCGCACATGGCGACCAGCCGGTCGGGTGGCACCTGCTCGTCGGCGACGATCACCACTGGCGGCTCCAGCGTGACGATGCGCTGTATGCGCCGTTCCTGGTCTTCCGGCGACGCGTCGAGCAGGTACGCAACCTCGCGGCGGCCGACCAACTGAACCCGGTACGGGTGGATGTAATTGAGGTAGCCGACCAGGTCGGCTGCCGATTGCGCATTGCGCACAGCTGCCTCGTCGAAGCGGCGTTCCGGGTGCGCGTGGCCGGCCAGCCACTCCCAATGCAGCGCGACGCGGTGGTGTTCGAACAGCGCTTCGGCGCTGATGACAATGGGTTTCATGTCGCAGGGGTGTGCAACCCGGATCGACCGGCGATCACGATGTGCCTGACCTGGGAAGTGGTGGGGCGCAGCCTCAAGCCACCGACTTCAGCGGTTCCCAATTGGCGATCAGTTCGTGCACCCTGGTTGCCGAGCTTTCTGCCTTCAGGCGTTCGCGCAGTTCCCGGTCGCTCAGCATCTCGGCGATCTCCGACAGGATTTCGAGATGCCGTTGTGTTGCGGCCTCAGGCACCAGCAGGAAGATCATCAGCGTGACCGGCTCGTCGTCCGGCGCATCGAACGGAATCGCCTGCTGCACTCGGATCACCGCGGCCAGGGGGTTTTTGAGGCCCTTGATGCGTCCATGCGGGATGGCCACGCCATGGCCCAACCCTGTCGAGCCCAGCCGTTCTCGCGCAAACAAGTTGTCGGTGACGATCGCGCGTGCGACTGCGTGCTGATTTTCAAACAGCAAGCCCACGTGTTCGAACGCGCGCTTCTTGCTGGTGGCGTCCACATCGACCAGCACATTGTTGGCGGGCAGGATGGCAGCGAGACGGTTCATCAAAGGGTCCAGGCGGCAACTTCGGCTACTGCCTCGTCGCACGCTGCCGTGGGGGTAACAAAAGACGGTCGGCGCTGATCGAGACGACGTGACCAGTGACCGAAATGCATTGTGCCCATGATGTTGCGTTGCAGCAATGTCGCTAAATCCCCGTGGGGGGTGCAAAAGGCAAAACAGCGGCCATCAGGCCACTGTGTCCATGATCGTAGTGGTCGAAAGAACCGTCAAGCCGCTTGGGCATCCAGTCGTTTTGCCGCAACGTGGTGGTGGTCCTGCAAGCGGCCTTTGTGTCGGCACACCTGACGGTCGAGCTTGTCCATCAACTGATCAACGGCGGCGTACATGTCCTCGCACGATTGCTCGATGAAGATGTCCTTGCCTTTGACGTGCAGAGTGACTTCGGCCTTTTGCCGACGTTCCTTTTCCTTCAGCTTTTCCACGGAAAGCACCACGGTGATATCGACCACTTGGTCGAAGTGGCGCGTGACCCGGTCCAGCTTTGTGAGCACGTACTCTCGCAAAGAGGGCGTGATGTCGAGGTGATGGCCGCTGATCGTCAAGTTCATGAAAACCCCTTTCGCACGGATGAAAGACAGAAGACACAAGGGTGGGTTTTGTCGCCATGAACGGCTGGCGCAAACCGACCTAATTCCATCTTGCGCCTGATTGGCGAATCGGGCAAGGCGGTAAGCGATTCAACAGGTATCGATTTGCGTGCGCTTTGTCCGCCGTGCCCCGATGCGATAATTTTTGCTGTCGCTTCGCTGGAGCTTGCATGCTCAATGTCTTTTCGCTGGCCCACGGTCGGCTGTTCCAGGAAGAGATCGAAAGCCGCGATGCGCTGTCCAACGTGCAGCCGGTGTGGGTCGACCTCGACGCGCCAACGGCGGAAGAAAAAGGCTGGATCGCGCAGCACTTCGGCGTCACGATTCCCGATGATGCGGTCGACGACGACCTGGAAGAGTCAGCCCGTTTCTACGAAGAAGACAACGGCGAGCTGCACATACGCAGCGACTTCCTGATCGATGACGACGAAACGCCGCGCAACGTCCGGGTCGCGTTCATCCTGTTCAAGAACGTGTTGTTCTCGGTGCACGGTGAGGAGTTGCCGGTGTTCCGGCTGCTGCGGCTGCGCGCGCGGCGCATTCCGGCGCTGATCGAGGACGCCAAGGACGTGCTGCTGAAGCTGTACGACGCCGACGCCGAGTACAGCGCCGATGCCCTGGAAGGCATCTACGACGCGCTCGAAAAAGTCAGCCAGCGGGTGCTGAAGGAAGATGTCAACGATGCGATGGCCGCCGAGGCGCTGTCGGCCATCGCCAAAGAGGAAGACCTGAACGGCCGCATCCGGCGCAATGTGATGGACACCCGGCGCGCGGTCAGCTTCATGATGCGCAGCCGGCTGCTCAATGCCGAGCAGTTCGAGGAGGCGCGGCAGATCATGCGCGACATCGATTCATTGGACAGCCACACCACCTTCCTGTTCGACAAGATCAACTTCTTGATGAATGCCACGGTCGGTTTCATCAACATCAACCAGAACAGGATCATCAAGCTGTTCTCGGTGGCCAGCGTGGCGTTGCTGCCACCGACCCTGATTGCCAGTATCTACGGCATGAACTTCAAGGCCATGCCCGAGCTCGATTGGGCGCTGGGCTATCCGTATGCCATTGCCTTGATGGTGGCGTCGGTCGCCGCGCCGTTCATCTACTTCCGCCGCAAGGGCTGGCTGTGATCCGATGAAAGACAAGTGGTTGTTGATGCTGGGCGGCCTCGTGGTGGTGATCGCCGTGTTCGGCCTGAAGGTGTGGCACGCGCAGGGCATCTGCGGCGACCTGGGCGGGCGCTGGGCCGGCGGCGAGTGCTATTTCGACGAGAAGCCGGTGGTCGCCGGGGCGCCCCGCCGGTGAGTGCCTCTCCGGCTGACCTGCCTGGCCCCGCCCCCGACCGCATCGCCCTGATCGCCCTGCTGCGGGTGGCCTGTGCCACCACGCTGATGGTGATGTCGTTCTCGATGCTGCAACCGGTGCTCGCGGTGCGGCTGCAGACGGCGGGCGTCAGTGCCTCGGCGATCGGCGTGCTGGCGATGCTGCCGTTTCTGACGGTGGCGTTGATGGTGCCGCTGATGCCGCAAGTGTTCGCGCGGGTCGGCGTGGCCACCGCCTACCGAGTCGGCATGAGCCTGGAGGCGCTGGCGACACTCGGCTATGCCGTGACCTCGAATTACGCGCTGTGGTGTGCGCTGGCGGTGTTGGGTGGCATCGGCGCGGCGGCGGTCTGGAACGGCACCGAAGCGCTGATCGCGCACAACGCACCACCCGACCGGCGTGGTCGCTTCACCGGGCTCTACCAGAGCGCGCTCGGTGGCGCGCTGGCCGTCGGGCCGTTCCTGCCTGGCTTGTTGCCGCTGTCGCCGCAGGCGCTGACCGTGTTTGCTGCGACGCTGATGCTGGCGGGGCTGTTCGTCACCTTCGGCCGCGGCGTCAGTGCCTTGCAGGCCAGCCACGAGGATGCGCTGCCTGCGGGCCTGTGGGCCACGATCTGCAGTGTGCCGGGCCTGGTGACGATCGCCTTTGCCGGCGGTGTGTTCGAAGCCGGTCTTGGCTCCATCACCACCGCCTATGGTTCGCAGTCCGGCCTGTCGCTGGCCGCGGCGACGTCGCTGGCCGGCGCGCTTGGCCTGGGCAGCTTCGCCTTGCAGTACCCCTGTGGCTGGCTGTCCGACCATGTCTCGCCGCGCACCGTCTTCGGGCTGGCCGGCGTGCTGCTGTTGAGCGCATCGGCGGCCTTCGCGACTGCGGCGGCCTGGCCCCCCGTGCTGTGGCTTTGCGCCTTCGTCTGGGGCGCCGTCGGCGGTGCGCTGTACACGCTGACGATGATCCGCGTGGCGCATCAGTTCGCGTCGTCGTCGGCCATTGCCGGCACCGCCGCAATGATCACCGGCTACACCGTCGGCGGTGCGGTCGGCCCTTCGTTCAGCGGCGTGATGATCGATCACTTTGGCGCACACGGACAGGCCGCCTGGCTGAGCGTGCTGTCGGTGGTGGTGCTGGTGCTGTCGCGTCGGTTTTCGGGCGACGCTGGACACCACTGAGGCGAACTGCGTTCAGCCAGGCGACAAGGTTCGGTGCGCCTGCTGAGCGAGTGCGCGGCCGCTGAGCCAGGCACGTTCGATGCCGTCGGGCGCGGTTGAATCGGGGTCGCCAGGTGCATGCCAGGCGTCTCCGCAGGCGCCCAGTCGCAGCGCCGCATTCCAGCCGCAGGGCTCGCTACGCGGCACACGCACCTGCGCATAACGCCAGCGGTGCGCGACCGCATGCAACGGTGCGTCGAGGCCCGCGCCCAGGTGGCCTTCGAAGGCGCGCAGCAATTCGGCGATCACTGAATCTGCCGGCGATTCCAGATGCTCGTTCGTCCACTGCGGTGTGGCGTGCAGCACCCAGCGGCTGGCGACGCCATCGACGTTCGTGCGACCGAGGCGTGCGTCGTCACGCATCGCCAGCGACAGCACGCCGGGTGAATCGCTATTGCGGTAAACGTCGAGCGCCGTGGGCAGCGGATGGGACCACGCCGCCATCAGCGTCCAGCACGGATCGCTGCGGGTGTGTCGCATGGCGTCGGCCAGCGCCGCGTCGGGTGCGAGCAGCACCGCGGCTTGCTCGGCTGGTAGCGCGACCACGACCGCGTCGAATGATGTGGTGTCGGTGGTGCCATCGCTCAGTCGCAACTGCCAACCAGCGCCGGCAGCGCGGGGTTCGATCGCGGTGACTTGGCGATCGGCGCACAGGGTGACACCCGCAGGCAGGGCAGCCGCGAGCTGCCGGGCCAGTGCATTCATCGATGGCACGCCGTAGATCGGCGACGGCTGCGAGTGTTGCGACGCATCGCCTGTCGCAATCCCGTTGGCCTCGTTGGCGCCGGATACCCACCCCGCATCTCGCCAGGTCGCCACCTGCGCGCGAAACGCGGCCGTGCCTGCACTGAAACCAGGCGCGCCGTGGTCGAACGCACCGAACGCGCTGCGCCGCGTCGCACAGCGACCGCCGGGTCCGCGGCTCTTGTCGAACAGTGAGATCTCGTGACTGGAAGCTGCGAGCTCAGCCGCGACGGTCAGGCCGGCGATGCCGGAGCCGATCACTCCGATGCGCGCCATCAATTTCTGCCAGGGGCCGAACGCTTCATGAATTCGCCCGCCGTTTCAGCCAGCGCATCAAAGCGCCGACACCCGGCAGCTTCTCATACAGCTCTTCGGCCGCGTCCCAGTAGTCGCGGTGCAGCGTGATCAGCCCAATCGCATTGAGCTTGAGATGCGAGGCGCCGTGCACCGTCTGCCACTCGCGGCTGAAGCGCCGGAAACGGAAGTTGAAATCCCAGGTCAGCACGCACTGGTCGCCCTGCGCAATCACGTCCAGGACGACGAAGCGCGGCGCCTCCAGTGCCACGTACATGTGCGCGAACACCTGCTGGATCGCCGGCACGCCACGCACGGCGTTGAACGGGTCCTTGAAGGCGGCGTCGGGCGCATAGAAGTCGCCGAGCCGGGGCAGGTCGGCCGGCGTCAAGGCCTCGAAGGCCTCGACGATGCGGGCGACGCGCGGGTCGCTGCTGCGCGGCGCAGCAGGGTCGGCCGAGGTCATAACCCGGTAACACGCCGGATGGCGTTGAAGTACAGGCCGTCGCCGAGGTGGCTCAGCGCTTTCAGGAATCGGGTGAACCGTTTCGGAAAGTGGATCTCGAATTCGCCGGCCGCCCAGCCGACGAGCATCTCGCGCGCGGCGTCTGCCGGCTGGATCAGCGCCGGCATCTTGAACTCGTTCTGGGCTGTCAGTGGTGTCTCGACGAAGCCCGGGCAGATCACCGACACACCGATGCCCTGCGGCTGCAGATCGAGGTACAGCGTCTGCGCCAGATTGATCAGCGCCGCCTTGGTCGGGCCGTAGGCCAAGGCGTTGGGCAGGCCGCGGTAGCCGGCGACGCTCGCCACCAGGCTGAGGTGCCCCGACTTCTGCCGCAGCAGCACCGGCAGCACCGCGTCCAGCATGTACAGCGCGCCGACGTAGTTGACCTTGTCGTGCTGCAACATCTGATCCAGATCGAAGGCAGTCGCGCGCAAGGGCGCGTAATGGCCGGCGCAGTACAGCGCCATGTCCAGCCGGCCGAAGCGCGCGACGATGCGTTCCACCGCGCGGGCCATCGCGTCGCGGTCGGTGGCGTCGAGTGCGATGCCCAGGCTGT
Source organism: Burkholderiales bacterium (assembly GCA_025352345.1). Taxonomy (GTDB): domain Bacteria; phylum Pseudomonadota; class Gammaproteobacteria; order Burkholderiales; family Burkholderiaceae_C; genus PBB1. The sequence continues at coordinate 9,276 of JANXTP010000367.1, forward strand.
CTGAGTGAGCGGATTCGAACGCCGCGATGGCCGTCGCGTTGCGCGCCGAGACGATCACCTTCGCACCGCGCGCATGCAGCAACTGCGCGGTGGCGAGACCGATGCCGCTGGAGGCGCCGACCAGCCAGACGACCCGGCCGTTCCAGTCGGTGAGGCGCGGGTTCAAAGACATGCGGCGGCTTTCATCAAGGCTTGTAGAACGACAACGTCACGTCGCCCAGCCGCACGCCGAACTTGCTCATCACGGCTTTGTTGAGCATCACGTGCTCGTCCATCAAGTACATCCAGTCGTCGAACTGCACCTCGTAGGCCTTGCCGTCGACCGGCAGGTTCAGCGTGTAGCCCCACTGGAAGGCATTGCCTGCGCTCTGGCCCTGGGCCGTGCCGACCACATCGGCTGCAGTGCCGGTGTACCGGCCGTTCGGCAGCTTCTTCAGGTGCCAGATGCGTTGCTGCTTTTCGCCATCGTTGTAGGTGAATCGTTCGTCGAGCACGCCGTCGTCGCCCTGCCAGCTGCACTTCATCGCCACGGTGAAGCGGCGCACCACCTTGCCGGATCGGTCGGTGAACAGGCCGTGCGCGGTGATGTCGCCGTCGAAATAGGCCTTCAGGTCCAGCACCGGCTTCTCGGTCGCGTAATCGGTGGGCGTCGGTCCGGCGCAGGAGGTCAGCAAGGCGGTGGCGGCCACAGCCGCCAGCCACATCAAACGTCTGTTCATGGTGTTTTTCGCGCGTTGTGGATCAGCAGGGTGTAGAGCAGCACGGCCGCGCCCGCTTTCAGCAGACAGGGCAGCAGGCAGTAGGCCGTGGTGAGTGCGGACAGCGCCTGCGGGCTCTCGCTGCCCGGCGCGTAGCCGAACCACGACAGGGCTGGCAGTGCCACGCCGGCGGCCAGCGCCAGGTTCAGCTTGGTCGCAAAATTCCACCAGCCGAAGTACGCGCCCTCGGACTGTTCGCCATGCCCCGCGCGCTGGATCACGCCGGCGAGGATCGCGCTGGGCAAGGTCAGGTCGGCACCGAGCCCGATGCCGCTCAGCGTGCACACGACGGTGTAGGCGACCACGTCGCCCGCGCCCAGCGTCGTCGCGCCACTGAACACGGCGATCGCCAGGAGCATGCTGGTCAGCCAGGCGCGCTCCAGGCCCCACCAGCGCACCGCCCGCACCCACAGCGGAATCGACAGCGCGCCAGCGGCGAAATAGCTGGCGAGAAACAACGGCTCGTACGATGGTGCCTGCAGCCGATCGCGGATGAAAAACAGCACCAGCGTCGCCGGCACCGCACTGGCGATGCCGTTGACCAGGTACACCGCCAGCAGCCTTCGGAATGCGGGTGTGGTAAACGGCAACCGCATTGACATCGGGCGCACGGCTGTGCTTGCGCACGGCGCCGGTGTCGGCGCCGTGCGCAAGCACAGC
>JANXTP010000387.1 GCA_025352345.1 Burkholderiales bacterium
GTCTGGCTGCTGAACTTGGGCTCGGGCACCTTCACGCTCAGCACGCAGCACAGGCCTTCGCGCATGTCGTCGCCGGTCACTTCGACCTTGGCCTTCTTCGCCACCTCGGTGTCGTCGATGTACTTGTTGATTACCCGCGTCATCGCGGCGCGCAGGCCGGTCAGATGGGTGCCGCCGTCACGTTGCGGGATGTTGTTGGTGAAACACAGCACGTTCTCGCTGTAGCCATCGTTCCACTGCATCGCCACGTCGGTCGTGATGGTCGTGCCCTGCTCGCTGACCTTCTCGCCAACGGCGCCGAAGATCGTCGGGTGCAGCACCTTCTTGCCGGTGTTGACGTACTGCACGAAGCCCTTCACGCCGCCGGCGTAGGCGAAGGTGTCTTCCTTGTTGTTGCGCTCGTCGACCAGCCGGATCTTCACGCCGTTGTTCAGGAAGCTCAGCTCGCGCAGTTTTTTCGCGATGATGTCGTAGTGGAAATCGATGTTCGAGAAGATTTCCAGGTCAGGCAGGAAATGCACTTCGGTGCCACGCTTTTCGGTTTCGCCCGTCACGCGGAATGGAGACACCTCGAAGCCATCACGCATCTCGACCAGTCGGTCTTGCGGAATGCCTTGCTTGAACTCCATGAAATGCGTTTTGCCGTCACGGCGCACCGTCAGGCGCAGCCATTTGCTCAGGCCGTTGACGCAGCTGACACCCACCCCGTGAAGACCACCCGACACCTTGTAGCTGTTCTGGTTGAACTTGCCGCCGGCATGCAGTTCGGTCAGTGCAATTTCAGCCGCACTGCGCTTGGGCTCGTGCTTGTCGTCCATCTTGACGCCGGTCGGGATGCCACGGCCGTTGTCGGTGACGCTGATCGAGTTGTCGGAATGGATGGTCACCACAATGTCGTCACAGTGCCCAGCCAGCGACTCATCAATCGAGTTGTCGACCACTTCAAACACCAGGTGGTGCAGGCCGGTGCCATCGGAGGTGTCGCCGATGTACATACCCGGTCGCTTGCGGACCGCTTCAAGCCCTTCGAGGATCTGGATGCTGCCTTCACCGTAAGCGGCACTTTGTGCCGCATCGAAGGCGGCTTTGGCAGTCTTCTTTGCTGCGTCGTCAGACGGGTTCAGTGCTTCAGTCATCGAGATTCAAACTCACGGTTCGGCCGACTGCAGCTGCAGTGCGACCCTTCAACAAAATCTTGGTGTCCCTGGGTAGACCTGGGCGGGCGATCAGATCCGCATCGGCATCACGACGTACTTGAACCCAGCCTGTTCAGGCACGGTGATCAGCACGCTGGAATTGGTGTCCTGCAGTTCGAGCTTGATCATCTCAGCGCTCATGTTGGACAGCGCGTCCATCAGGTAAGTGACGTTAAAACCGATCTCGATGGTGTCGCCACCGTAGTCAATCTCGATTTCTTCCTTGGCCTCTTCCTGCTCGGCATTGCTCGATGCAATGCGCAATGTGCCCGGCTCGATGTTGACGCGCACACCCTTGAACTTCTCGCTGGTCAGGATGGCAGCACGCTGCAGGCTGGACAGCAAGGGCGCACGTCCGAGCGTGATGTGGTTCTTGTGGTTCTTAGGGATCACGCGGTTGTAGTCCGGGAACTTGCCTTCGACCAGCTTGGTAACGAATTCCATGCCGCTGAAACTGAACTTTGCCTGGTTGCCGGCGAAGCGCAATTCGATGATGCTGTCTTCGTTGGCCTTGTCGTCCTTCAGCAGACGCTGCAACTCGAGCACGGTCTTGCGCGGCAGGATCACTTCCTGTTTCGGGATTTCGGTGTCGAGCGTGGCATGGGCCAGGGCGAGGCGGTGGCCGTCTGTTGCGACCAGTGTCAGCGTCTTGCCTTCGGCGACAAACAGGATGCCGTTCAGGTAATAACGGATGTCATGCACTGCCATCGCGAAGTGCACCTGGTTGATCAGGCTCTTCAGCGTGGCCTGCGGCACCTTGAACACCGGGCCAAAGTCGGCAGCTTCCTGCACCAGTGGAAAATCATCGCTGGGCATGGTCTGCAGCGTGAAACGGCTCTTGCCGCCTTGCAGCGTCAGCTTGTTCTGGTTGGCGCTCAGCGTGACGATCTGATCGGCCGGCAGTGAACGCAGGATGTCGATCAGCTTGCGTGCGCCCACAGTGGTCGAGAAGCTCGCTGCGTCGCCATCGAAGGTGTCGCGGGTGCGCACCTGGATTTCGAGGTCCGAGGTCGTGAATTCGATCTCGCCACTGTTCTTGCGCAACAGCACGTTGGCGAGAATGGGCAAGGTGTGTCGGCGCTCCACGATGCCGGAGACCGATTGCAAGGCACTCAACAATTTTTCCTGCGCCGTCTTCAAGACAATCATGTGAACCTCTCAAATTAGCCGTAGTAGTAGGGGTCTCTTTTTTCTGTGCACAACCCATTTTCTGCCTATACATCAACCATTTAGCAGTGGACCAACCCTGTGCGCTGATGCTCTTGATCCTTGGGAGTCAGGTACAACAACTTTCCGATTTGGCAAACCGGTGTGGACAACCCCTTCTTGTGCCGACGTTGTCCCCAGTGTTGTGCCTTGACAGAAGTTCAAAGGCTCAGCCTTTCAGCGTCTGTTCCAGCACGTGCAACTGCTGATTCAACTCAGGGTTCTTCTGCCGTTCGGCAGAAATCTTGCGCACCGCATGCAGCACGGTGGTGTGGTCGCGACCGCCAAACAGCTCACCGATTTCCGGCAGGCTCTTTTGCGTCATTTCCTTGGCCAGGTACATCGCGATCTGGCGCGGCCGTGCGATGCTGGCTGGGCGCTTCTTTGAGTACATGTCGGCGATCTTGATCTTGTAGAAGTCGGCCACCGTCTTTTGGATGTTTTCGACACCGATCTGCCGGTTCTGGATCGACAGCAGGTCTTTCAGCGCGTCGCGGGCCAGCGCGATGCTGATGTCCTTCTGGCTGAAGCGCGAATAGGCCAGAATCTTGCGCAGCGCTCCTTCGAGCTCGCGCACATTGGCACGCACATTCTTCGCGACGAAGAAGGCCACGTCCTCTGGCATCGGCGTGCCCTCGCCATCGGCTTTCTTCATCAGGATCGCCACGCGCATTTCCAACTCGGGGGGCTCGATGGCCACCGTCAGCCCGGCGTCGAAGCGCGAGGTCAGCCGCTCGTCGATGTCGACCAGTCCCTTTGGGTAGGTGTCGCTGGTCATGATGATGTGGGCCTTCTTCGCCAACAGCGCTTCGAAGGCGTTGAAGAACTCTTCCTGGGTGCGCTCCTTGCCGGCAAAGAACTGCACATCGTCGATCAGCAGCAGATCGAGCGAGTGGTACTTGGCCTTCAACTCGTCGAAAGTCTTGCGCTGGTAGTTCTTGACCACGTCGGTGATGAACTGCTCAGCGTGCAGGTACAGCACCCGCGCATCGGGCCGGTCGGCCAGCAAGGCATTGCCCACCGCATTCATCAGGTGGGTTTTGCCCAGGCCGACGCCGCCATAAATGAACAGCGGGTTGTACATCTGCCCGGGCGCCCCGGCCACATGCAAGGCCGCGGTGCGCGCCATCTGGTTGGCGCGGCCTGGCACAAAGTTCGAGAACGTCAGCCCAAGGTTGAGCCGGTGACGCGATGGCGCTGCTGCCGCGCTTGCGGAGGGTGCCTGCGTCACGCCATTGACCGCCGCAAGCACGGGATGCGAGGGCGCAACCCGCGGCGCGGGCGACATGGATCCGCCAATAGGCAAAGGCGAGTGGCTGGCCGGTGTGCTCAGCGCGGCCGCGCGAACCATCTCGTCACGAGGCGCCAAGTTGATTTCCAGCCGCACCGGTTTGCCAGCCAGTTCGGACAGCACCGCCTCGATGCGGCCACCGTATTGGTTGCGGATCCAATCGAGTTTGAAGCGATTCGGCACCCATAGGCTCGCGACCGCCCCGGCAGCGCCGTCGAACACCGTGGCAGCCTGCAGCGGGCGGATCCAGGTGTTGAACTGTTGTTCGGGCAATTCGGCGGCGAGTCGCTCGCAGCCGCGTTGCCAAAGGTCTTCGGTCATGTTGTGAAGAACCACGCTTTCAAGGCTGCTTAGTCTATCTGAAAGGCACCGGGGAAAGGGAGTTATCCACAGATTGGAAACGCAGATTCATGTGCGGGCAGCGGCCCCTTGTGAACGCAGTGGGCGCAATCCCCGCTCAATCACTTTTGACGGCGGGCCGGTTTCTTGGTTTAATCCTTCGTTGTTTTGCCAACGCGTGGGCCAGGTTGACGGGCATGGCCTTTCTGATCCGGCTAGAGCTCAGGCCCCTGGATGGCACATTGTGCTGACCCTGCGCACGGCGCCGACCCACCACCGCCTTTGCGCCTCGGCGACCAGGCAACGTCATTTCTCTTTGGATATGTCATGAAACGCACTTACCAAGCCTCCAAGACCCGCCGCGCCCGCACCCACGGCTTTCTGGTTCGCATGAAGACTCGCGGCGGTCGCGCGATCATCAATGCCCGTCGCGCCAAGGGCCGCAAGCGCCTCGCGGTCTGAGTTCAAGCCCTCGCCTGATCGCAGGCAGCGCACGGTGAGCGCACCGCGAATCGCCGTGCCCCGCGCCCTGACACAAGCCAGCGACTTCACCCAGGTGCTCAATGCGCCGCCCCGTGCGCGCACGGCGCACTTCGTGGTTCACCATTTGCCGCGTCGGCCCTCAGCCGGGGGAAAAGTCGTTTTAGCCCCCGGTGCAGCAAACTTGTCAACAGCGACCACCCCCGTGCTTTCCCTGCCTGTGGACGAATTGCCGGGAACAGGTCTCTGGCTCGGTCTGGTGGTGCCGAAACGGCATGCCAGGCGCGCTGTCACACGCACGTTGCTCAAGCGGCGCATCCGTGCGGCGGTTGCCACGACGGCGGCGGCGCTCGCGCCCGGTTTGTGGGTCGTTCGGCTGCGCACGCCGTTCGACCGCAGAGAATTCATCAGTGCTGCCTCTGAGCGGCTGGCCAGTGCTGCCAGCGACGAACTGGCAATGTTGATGGCTGCGGCGATCGCTCGCAGTCCGCGATGAACAGTCAAGCTGCACCATGCGCCCCCCGCTCCGCCATCCAGCGGGCGCTGATCGGGGTGGTCAAGTTCTATCGGCTGATGCTCAGCCCCTGGCTGGGTTCGGTGTGTCGTTTCGAGCCGACCTGTTCGACCTATGCGCTGGCCGCGCTTGAAACCCATGGTGCAAGCACAGGCGCCTACTTGAGCGCCCGACGCCTGCTGCGCTGCCATCCCTGGTGCGCCGGCGGCTGTGATCCGGTGCCCCCCCTCGTTCCATCTCCCCGGCCATTGCGCCTTCGGCAACGCCTTTGCCTGCGGACCTCCTCGAAAAGAACCTGTCATGACTGAAATGCGCCGCACCCTGCTGTGGGTGGTGTTCTCCATGTCGCTCGTCCTGTTGTGGGATGCCTGGAACAAGCACAACGGTCAGCCGTCGATGTTCAGCCCGCCGAAGGCCAGCGCCCCCGCGGCGACCGGCCGGGCACCAGCCAACCCGCCCGGCAGCAAGGCTGCAACGGCCAGCGCAGTGCCCAGCGCTGCCGGTATGGCTGCGGTCGCGCCCGGCGTGGTGCCTGTCACGGCGCCAGCGGCGACCGATGCCGTCGCCCTGTCGCAGAAGATCGACATCACCACCGACCTGGTCAAGGCCACCGTCGACACCGTGGGCGGCTCAATGGTGCGCCTCGAACTGCTCAAGCAGATCGACCACATCGACCACGACAAGAAAGTGGTGCTGTTCGACGAGTCCACCAGCCGCTTGTACAAGGCCCAGACCGGGCTGATCGCGGCCGCAGGTGGCCCGGCATTGCCGAATCACCTGACGGTGTTCAACCTGCTGGCTGGCGATCGCGCGCTGAGGGACGGCCAGGACACACTGGACGTGATCTTCGAGTCGCCGGAGATCGGCGGCGTCAAGCTGCGCAAGACCTACACCTTCCACCGCGACAGCTATGTGGTCGGTGTGAAGCATGAAGTGGTCAACGACGCCGCCACCCCGGTGACGCCGCAGGTGTACTTCCAGTTCCTGCGCGACGGCAACGCGCCGGCCGGTGAGTCGAGCTTCTATTTCACCTTCACCGGCCCGGCGATCTACACCGACGCTGCCAAGTTCAAGAAGATCGATTTCAAGGCCATCGAAAAGCGCGGCCCGAGCGACAAGCCCGACCACGACACGGCGGCCGACAACGGCTGGATCGCGATGGTGCAGCACTACTTTGCGAGCGCCTGGCTGCTCGGCGCCAGCACCGACGACAAGCGCCCGCGCGAGTTCTTCACCCGCAAGGTCGATGCCAACCAGTACGCCGTCGGCATGATCGTGCCGCTGGGCGAGCTGGCACCGGGCGCCACGCAAACGCTCGACGCCCGCCTCTTTGCCGGCCCCCAGGAAGAAAACAAGCTGAGCCAGCTGGCGCCAGGTCTGGAGCTGGTCAAGGACTATGGCTGGCTGACCATCCTGTCGAAGCCGCTGTTCTGGCTGCTGACCCAGCTGCACACGCTGATCGGCAACTGGGGTTGGGCGATCGTCGGTCTGGTGGTGCTGCTGAAGATCGCTTTTTACTGGCTCAACGCAACCGCCTACCGCTCGATGGCAAAGATGAAGGCCGTGGGCCCGAAGGTGGCCGAGATGCGCGAGCGGCTGAAGGACAAGCCGCAGCAGATGCAGCAGGAAATGATGCGCATCTAACGCGAAGAGAAGGTCAACCCGCTCGGCGGTTGCCTGCCGATCTTCGTGCAGATGCCGTTCTTCATTGCGCTGTACTGGGTGTTGCTGGCCAGCGTCGAGATGCGCAACGCGCCGTGGATTGGCTGGGTCGCCGACCTGTCGGCCAAGGACCCGTACTTCATCCTGCCGGTGCTGATGACCGCGACCAGTCTGCTGCAGACCTGGCTGAACCCGACCCCGGCCGACCCGATGCAGGCCAAGATGATGTGGATCATGCCGCTGGTGTTCTCGGTGATGTTCTTCGTGTTTCCGGCCGGCCTGGTGCTGTACTGGTTGACCAACAACATCCTGTCGATCGCCCAGCAGTACGCGATCAACAAGCAACTGGGCGTGCTCGGCAAGTAGCCCACCCCCGGCGCGGCCCCGGCAGCGGGGGCATCACGGAGAATGCCCGGCATGCTGCCGCGCCACCATGAGCCCATCGTCGCCATTGCCACCGCACCAGGTCGTGCTGCGGTGGGCATCGTGCGGGTCTCGGGCCGCAATCTGGGCCCGCTGATCGCCGCACTGTGCGCCCGACCGCTGGCACCACGGCACGTGACCTACGGACCGTTTCTCGACGCCCAGGGCGCCCCGATCGACCACGGCTTGGCCATCCATTTTCCGGCGCCGGAGTCGTACACCGGTGAGGACGTGCTGGAACTGCAGGCCCATGGCGGCCCGGTCGTGCTGCAGCTGCTGCTGGCGCGTTGCCTCGAAGCGGCCGCAGCGATCGATCCGGTCACTGGCCACAGCTCGCTGCCCGGTCTGCGCCTTGCGCTACCGGGCGAATTCACCGAGCGTGCCTACCTTAACGACAAGCTCGATCTGGCGCAGGCCGAGGCAGTCAGCGACCTGATCGATGCCAGCACCGAAGCGGCCGCGCGCTCGGCGACCCGCTCGCTCAGCGGCGGCTTCTCGGCGGAGATCGGCGCGCTCGATCAGCAGCTGATGCGCCTGCGCATGCTGGTCGAGGCGACGCTGGACTTTCCCGAAGAGGACATCGATTTCCTTCAGCAGGCCGATGCAGATGGGCAACTCGCGGCCATCACCGAGCGACTGCGCCGCATCGAGGACACCACCCGGCAAGGTGCGCTGCTGCGCGACGGCATCACGGTGGTGATCGCCGGTCAGCCCAATGTCGGCAAGAGTTCGCTGCTGAACGCGCTGGCCGGTGCCGAGCTGGCCATCGTCACCCCGATCGCCGGCACCACCCGCGACAAGGTCAGCCAGACGATCCAGATCGAGGGCGTGCCCGTCCACGTGATCGACACCGCCGGCCTGCGTGACCCTGCCGACACCAATGACGCGATCGAACGCATCGGCATAGAGCGCAGCTGGCGTGAGATCGAGGCCGCCGACGCACTGCTGTTCCTGCACGACCTCACGCGACTCGACGAGCCGCAGTACGCTGCCGCCGATGCGTTGATCCGGCAGCGCTTGCCGCGCCCGCTCGCCGAGGCACACCGTGTGCTCGATCTCTACAACAAGGCCGATCTGCAGCCCACCGGTGCTCCCACCGCGATGGAGGCCGACAGCGTGTGCTTGTCGGCCCGCACCGGCGCCGGGCTCGACACGCTGCGTCAACGCTTGCTGCAGATGGCCGGCTGGCATGAGCACCCCGAAGGGGTCTACACGGCGCGAGCGCGCCATGTGCATGCCCTGGCCCAGACGCGGCAGCACGTCGATCTCGCAACAGCTAAGCTCCAGGCAACGGTCCCCGCGCTCGACGTGCTCGCTGAAGAACTGCGCCTCGCGCAGCGCGCACTGGGCGAGATCGTCGGGCATTCCACGCCCGACGATTTGCTGGGCGAAATATTCAGCCGCTTTTGCATTGGCAAGTGAGCGTTGACGTCCCGTACAGGCAGAATCAAGGCGATTGAACGGAAAACAGGAAAAATAAATGATCAAGCTCTACAACATGACGCTGGCGCTCAATTGCTACAAGGTGCGGTTGCTGCTGTCGCTGCTCAAGGTGCCACACGAGAAACAAACTGTTGATCTGATCAACGGCGAACATAAGTCAGCCGCGTTTCTCAAGCTCAATCCCTTCGGGCAATTGCCCGTGGTCGTCGATGGCGATCTGGTGCTGCGCGACTCGCAGGCTATTCTGGTGTGGATAGCCCGCAAGTTCGGTGGCGACCGATGGATGCCGCAGGATGTGAACGACGAGGCGCTGGTCAACGCGTGGTTGTCTGCTGCCGCATTCGAAGTGCGGCTCGGGCCCTACGACGCGCGATTGGCCACACTCTTTCCCACCCTTTGCATCGATGCCACCGGCGTGGCGCAGCGCAGCACCCATGCACTGCAACTCTTTAACGACCGGCTGACCGGCAGGGAATGGGTCGCTCTGGATCGCCCCACGGTTGCCGATGTCGCGGCTTTTCCTGGCATCACGCAGGCTGGTGACGGCGGTATCTCTCTTGCGCCCTACCCTGCGGTCCTCACGTGGGCGAACCGGATGCGACAGCTGCCTGGCTTCGTCTCGTTGCTCGAGGATTTCTGAGTCGGGCTAGCTGGTTCGTCAGGGGCACTCGCGTTCGCGAGTGCACGGCGGCAACGCGTGTCTGCTGAACATCTCTTCAGTGATCGACATCCTTGAACCGCAGCATCGACAACACCCGGCGTTCCTGAGCCGCACTGAACCCGCAGTCCACGTGGCGGAGCGAGTTCTCGTAAGTGCCGAACAGCATGTCCCACACCGGAATGCCGTAGTTGCTGCGGTGCTGGTCTTTCTCGTGGTGCACGCGGTGCATCTCGGGGCGCACCACCACGTAGCCCAGCCAGCGCGGTGTGCGCAGGTTGGTGTGCTCCCACAGGTCGAACACGCCGACCCAAAACGCCACCCAGGCCGCCGCATCCGGCCCGTAGCCCAGCAGCCCGTACGACACGCCGCTCACGATCAGCGCATTGCCGGCGAAATCATTCGGGTGGGCATAGAACGCCGTGGCGGCTTCGAGCCGGTAGGTGCTGTGGTGCATCTGGTGAA
>JANXTP010000400.1 GCA_025352345.1 Burkholderiales bacterium
GCCGCGTCGTCGGTTGGCCAAGCGGTGCGCGGCGCCGGGTCGCCCCGCAGCCGGTCGGCCAGCAGGCCGATCGCCAGCGCGTAGGCGTCGGCACGGTTGTAGCGCCACGCCGCCTGGAAGTTGCGCGTGACCAGCCAGGCCGGGCCGTCGACGCCGGCCGGCATCAGCAGCGCGGTGACGGTGTCGGCGCGCCAGGGCGCACTGCTGCCAGCATCCGATGGCAGCAGCGTGCTGCCATCGACGCGACGCACACCGGCCGCTGCCCACTGCGCCACGCCACGGCACAGGCCGTCCGGCGCGGGCGACTCCAGGCAACCATGGTCGCGTTCGAGCGCGTTCCAGGGCGCTGCGCTGTCGCGCGGCACGCTGACCTCGACGCCCCACGGCAGTCCGGCCACCCAACCCAGGCCATTCAGGTAGCGCGCGGTGGTGGCCAGTGCATCGGGCACGCTGGCGATGATGTCGATGTCGCCCGAGCCATCGCCGTCGTCCATGTTCTTCAGGAAGGTGCCCGGCATGAACTGCGTCAGGCCGAAGGCGCCGGCCCATGAGCCGCGGAAGGTCTCGGGCTTCACCAGCCCTTCTTGCAACAGGTACAGCGCCGCGAAGAAATGCGCCTTGCGCTCGCGACTGCCCAGGTTCAAGCAGGCACGGCTGAGCGTGGCATCGATGACCGGATAGCGTCCGGCCACGTGGCCGTAGTCGGTCTCGACACCGAACACCGCGACCGCGGTGGCCGCGTCGACGCCGTGGCGATGCGCAATCTCGGCCAATGGCAGGGCCTGCCGTTGCAGCACGGCGCGACCGTCGGCCTCGCGCTTCGCATCGACCAGGCGCGCAAGGTAGTCCCAGATCGGCAGCTTGAATTCGGGTTGCGCGGCACTCGACTGATCGATCAGCGGGCGCAGGTCATCGACCGAGCGGGTGTAGCGGTCGAAGCTGTCGGCGCGCACCGGCGGCTGGGTTGGCAATTCCTGGCGCAGCGCGTGCAGGCAGTCGGGCAGATCAGAGGCCGGTTGCGCCTGCACGCCGAAGGCCAAGGCGCCGCCGGCCATCAGCCCGCAGGCCCATCGGTGCAAACGTCTTGCTGCTGTTTCGGCAGGCGGCCGATAATCAGGTGGTTGCATTCGGTGACGGTACTCCAGCGGACACGCACCGCCTTCCCATTCCATGTTGTCTACTCGTCTGATTCTGCTGTGCTCCTCGGCTGCCTTGCTGGTCGCCTGCGCAGCGCCCGCCGTCAAGGCTCCGGCTCCAAGCGTTGCCCCGGAACCCAAGGTCGAAGTGCCGGCGGCGCTCGCGGCCCTTCCGCCACCCTCCACGCCGCAGCAGGCACAGAAGCTGGCGATCGCTGCGGCCGATCTGCTTGAAACCGGCAACGAAGACCAGGCCAAGGCCGAGTTGCAGCGGGTGCTGGCCGGAGACCCGAACAACAAGCTGGCGCAGAACCTGTTGCGCCAGATCACCGCCGACCCGGTCGCCACGCTCGGCCGTGAATCGTTCCCCTACACCGTGCGAGCGACCGACACGCTGTCACGCATTGCCGGGCGCTTCCTCGGCGACATCTACGCGTTCTACATCCTGGCCCGCTACAACGACATCAAGATCCCGCGTCAGGTGTCCGGCGGTCAGGTGATCCGCATCCCTGGCAAGGCACCGCCGCCGGGCACACTGGACGCCGAACCGCGCCACACCGACAAGCCGGTAGCGGGTGCGTCGACCTCGCCAGCAGCACCAGCACTGCCCGAACCCAGCGCTGGGGAAAAAGCGCTGACCAGTGCCGACGCTGCCGAAAAACGCGGTGACCTGGAGCGTGCCTACAGCGACTACCGCGTGGCCACCGGTGGCGAACTCGGCAACGATTCCCAGGCCAAGGCCGAAGGCGTGCGCCGCAGGCTGGTGCAGCGCTACACGCTGAACGCACGCAGCGCCTTCGCCAAACAGGACCTCGACGGTGCGATCCGCCATTGGGACCGTGTGATGCAGCTCGACCCCGGCAACGACACCGCGCGGCTGGAACAGCAGAAGGCCATGGCGCTGAAGGAAAAGATCAAGTCGCTGAAGTGAGCGGCCTGGGTTTTCGGGTCCGCGGCTAGCGGCTCTTCGCCTCGGTCGGTTTCGAGGTGGCAGCGGCGCGCAGTTGCTTCAGGCGCTCGGCGACATGCGCGTCGCTGGGATCGAGGCGCAGGCTTTTTTCCAGCAAGGCGATGGCGCCTGCGGTGTCGCGCGCGGCCAGCACATCGTCGGCCTTGCGCTCGTAGAGGTCGGCCAGCATGTTGCGAGCCGCGCGGTCGTCGCGGTCGGCAGCGAGGCGCCTCTCCAGCAGGCCGATCGCGCTGTCGATCTCGCCCTGCCGCGCAAGGATCGTTGCATGCTCGAGTTCGTTTCGATCGCCCCCCGCCGGCGCCACCAGCTTGTCGCTCGGGCCCATCGCCTCGGTGCCGCGACGCACCAGCGCCAGCCGCGACAGGCGCCCGAGCTGCTGGCGCTTCACCCGCTCGCGCTCGATGCTGCGCAAGGCGTCGGCGGCGGGCAATGAACCTGGCTGCAAGGCAAGCACGGCCAGGTAGCCCTGGGTCGCCGCATCGAGGTCGCCACGTCGCTGTGCCTGCGCCGCGCGCGGCAGGCGCTCGGCCACGGCGGCATCGATCTGGCGGCGGGTGGCGTCCAGCGCATCGCGGTACTCGCGCGATTCGGGGCGCAGCACGGAGAGCACCTCCCAGGCGATGGCCGCATCGGCCAGACGCCCCTGACGCTGCGCACTGCTGGCGCGGTCCCGGTATTGCTGCTCAAAGGCGGAGATGGATGCCGTCGTCGTGCGGTTGACCGCGGTGGTGGCGCCACCCGGGGCCGGAGGCGGCAACGCACAGCCGGACAGCACGCCCAAGCACACCGTCGCGGCCAGCCGCCTCATGGCGCCACACCCCCGCGGCTGATCTGCAGCTTGGCCTTGAACGCCTCGATGTCGATGTCGCCGAAGATCATCGTGCGACGCAGCATCAGCGGCATCGAGAAAAAGGCGTTCCCGCCCGGCGTCACCGTCACCGCCAGCTGGTACTGCTGGCGCGTCAGTGCGTCCAGCACCGCCTCGTTGGCATCGCCGAAGGGATAGGCGTACTGCCGCACCGGCCCCGACAGCCGGCGTTCGAGCAGCTCGCGCGGCGCGCGCGCTTCGACATCCAGGTTCTGCCGGTATTGCTCGTCGGTCTCGCCGGGCAGGCGCTCGATCAGGTTGCGATGGGTCTTCGAATGGGCCTGGATGTCGACCAGACCCGAGGCTTTCAACTCGGTCAGCTGGGCCCAGCTCAAGCCGTCGGCCGCGCCGATGAAATCGGAATAGACAAACAGCGTCGCCGGGAAACCATGCTTGCGCAGTTGCGGCAGCGCATAGCGGTGCACCGACTCGTAGCCATCGTCCATCGTGATCACGACCGAGCGCTTGGGCAGCGCCTCGCGCCCTTGCAAAAAGCCCAGCACCTGCGACAGCCGGATCACCCGGTAGTCGTTGCGCGCCAGCCAGTCGAGGTGGGCGGCGAAATTGGCGGGCGACACCGACATCTTGTTGCTCGCGCCGCCGAAGCGGTGGTAGCACAGGATCGGCACAGTCTGAACGCGGTCGTCCTGCACGCCGGTGGGGTTCAGCGGCTTCAGCGGTACCACCAGCGGCTGATCGGGCACCACGCTGCTCAAGCGATTGAAGTCGCCGATGACCCAGTCAAGCGCTTCGCCTCCGAGGAACTGCGCGGCAATCGACCGCAGCGTGTCGTCGCGCCCGGGCCGGTAGATCAGCAAGCGATCGCTGCGACCGATCACGACACCGGCCGCCCCGTCCGATCCCGCAGACGCATCGGCCGATCTGGGCGGTGAGCTGGAACAGCCGGCCAGCAGGCCCAGCAACGCCACGACGATCAGTTGCAGCGACTCCCTAGGACGCATCGGCCGCGCCGCTTTCTCGTGCTGCGCCCGTGTCGGCAGTGGACGATGAGGGCCCGATGGTCGGGAGCGGGGTCGGCGGTGAGATCGAGGCGCCGTCGAGCCCCTGCGCC
>JANXTP010000413.1 GCA_025352345.1 Burkholderiales bacterium
GGTCGCGGTGGTGATGGCCGGCTTGAACGAGCGGCGGCGCGAACTGGCGGTGCTGCGTGCGGTGGGCGCGGCGCCGCGCCATGTGCTGCTGTTGCTGGCCGGTGAAGGGCTGCTCGTCACCCTGTGTGGTGCGCTGCTCGGTATGCTGGCGACGGGCCTGTTCATTGCGTTGGCAGCGCCGTGGGTGCAGGCGCATTTCGGCGTCAACCTGAAACTTTCCGCCCCCAGCCCGGCTCAATGGGGGCTGTTCGCCGCCGTCGTGGCGGCGGGTGCGGTCGCCAGCCTGATCCCGGCTTGGCGTGCCTATCGATTGTCCCTGGCCGATGGCCTGTCCCCGAGGGTGTGAACATGCAGAACAGATCGTGGGTGAGGTGGGCTGCGGCCAAGACGCTGGCGCTGGTGCTGGGTGTGGTTGTGTGTATCGGCGCTGGCGCGGCGAGTGCTGCCACCACCTCGGCGAGCCAGCCGATTGGCGGTACTGGTGTCAGCAAGCCGGTGGCCGCCGGCGCGTTTCGCGAGATCAAATGGGACGATCTGGTGCCCAAGAACTGGGACCCGCTGAAAGAGTTCAAGAACATGAACTTCAGCCTGATGAACGACAGCGATCCGCGCGCCAACGAGATGCTCAAGCGCATGCGCGAAACCTGGGACAACGCGCCGACCAACAACGACATGGATGGCGCATCGGTGCGCATTCCCGGCTACCTGGTGCCGCTGGAGGACACCAAGATCGGTCTGAAGGAATTCCTGCTGGTGCCATATTTCGGTGCCTGCATCCACACACCACCACCGCCAGCCAACCAGATCATCTACGTGAAGGCCGAGAAGCCACCGAAGGGCTTTCATTCGATGGACACGGTGTGGGTCAGCGGCACGCTGAAGACGCTGCGCAGCGACAGCTACATGGGAGCCAGCGGCTACCGCATGGACGCGGTGGTGGTCGAGCCGTACGTCGAACCGAAGTGATCCGGCCGCCGCTCAGGCGTGGGTGACGACGCGATCGCGCCCGCCCTTCTTGGCGGCGTACAAGGCCGCATCGGCGCGTGAGATCAGCGAGGCCGCGTCGTCGGCCGGCTTCATCGCGGTGACGCCACCCGAGATGGTGACCGTCAACAGCACTTCTTGCGTCGTGCGGTTGCGGACACAGCAAGGCTTCGCTGGTGGCGCGGTCCAGGTCGCCGCGCAGCTTGTTGATCTCGTCCTGGCTGAGCGACACCTTGTGTTGCAGCGCTTCGACCGAACCCCTCATTTTGGCGGTGCCCGCCATCACTTCGGTGAGCCGTGGCCGCAGTTGCTCGACATCGCGCGAGGCCCGCGCCTTGTTCAGACCGTTGAGCTGGTCGCCGAAGGCCCCGGCCTGGTCGCCGGTCTGCGACGCCGATTGCGCCACGCTGGCCAGCAGCCGCTCCGTCCCGTCGCTGATCTGCGCCATCATCTCCTCGTCGGCAAGGGCGAGGTTCGGGTCCTCTTTCCAGGCTTGGTCGAGCGCCGCGGTCAGCGCCGGGTTGATGCCTGCCACGTACTCGTACCACGGCGTGAAGGTGACCGGATTGAATGCGGTCTCGTGCTTCCCCATGTGTCCCAAGGCCAAGCGGAGCAGCTCTGCGGTTCGCTTTTTGGGTTCTGGCTATCTCACGGTGCGTTTTCAACTACTTTCAACAACGCTCGACGACTGTCTTCAGGCGCTCAAAGTCTAGGTTCATTTCTTTTCAACACAAGAGTGTCGGCCTGCCGTTTGCTTGTCTTCCACCTGACCAAGGGGTCAGCAGCAGCCAGTGCCCCTGGAGATGCGCGCCACCACATGCTGACAATCAAGCCATGTTCACGCCCTCTCAACACGATGTGCGACGCTTCTTCTGCGAGGCGCACGCCAAGGCGCTCGGTGGGTCGCCGATGACTGCGCTGGAAATCGTCGCCGTCGACTGGATCGCCCTGCACCCGGAGTACCACGCTGAACTCGCCGATGTCAATGCCGCGCTGGCGGCCGTTTACGACATCGATGCCGGCCGCACCAATCCGTTCCTGCACCTGTCCATGCATCTGTCGATCAGCGAGCAGGTGTCGATCGATCAGCCGCGCGGCATCAGGCAGGCGGTCGAACTGCTGGCCGCACGGCGCGGCTCGCTGCACGACGCGCACCACGAAGTGATGGAGTGCCTGGGCGAGATGATGTGGGCTTCGCAGCGCAGCGGCCTGCCCCCCGACGGCGAACGCTACATCGATGCCGTGCGGCGTTGCGCAACGCGGTATTGAGGGCGCATCGCCCTGCGCTTGGACGAGTGCGTGCCCACCGTCGCTTGATAACCAGCCCCCCTAGAACGAAGGGCTCGCTGAAACGCAGCCGTCGTGGCTTCGGTGCTACCGTGAAGTTTTTCACGCTGCTGATGGAGTACTGAAATGCTAAGACCTGTGGTTTGCCGTGATCGGATTCGGGTTGCTTCGTTGCTGCTTGCTGCTTTGGTCGCAGCCCCAGCCCAGGCTTACAGCAGCCTGTTCGTTTTTGGCGACAGCTTGTCGGACCCTGGCAACAACGCGGCGGTGCTGTTCAGTCCACCGTATTCCGACCCGCCGTTTTCTCTGTCGCCCACCTTGCCCGCGCAGATTACGAGCAACATGTTCGTCGCTTTTTCGCCCTATGCGTCGGGTACCTATTCCAACGGGCCGGTTTGGGCCCAAATCCTGGCACCCCGGCTGGGGGCGGGCATCACGGCGAACGCATGGCTGCAAGGCGGCACTAACTTTGCCTTCGGCGGCGCCGAGACCAGCTTTGCGGCGCCCATCCCGGGATTTCCTGGCGCCACCACTTTCAGTCTGCAAAGCCAGCTCAGTGCCTACTTGACGCAATCCGGTGGGGCGGCGGACGCCGATGCACTGTATGTGCTGGAAGGCGGCGCCAACAACGTTCGTCGCTTGCTTGGTACGGGCCAGGTGTTCAACTCAACGACTGTCGCCCTGGAGGCAACAAACTACGCCAACGATGTCGGGGGCTTGGTCGATCAATTGCAGGCTGCCGGCGCCAACCACATCATCGTCTGGAACACGCCGAACGTGGGCCTGAACCCGGAGTCGATGTTTTTTGGGTCAACCCTGTCGTTTGCGGCGTCGGCGGCTGCAGAGCAGTTCAACAATGCGCTGGCCACCCGCCTTGCCGGTGAAGCTGGCGTCAAGACCTTCGACGTGTACTCGACCTCTGCGGCCATTGCGAGCAACCCTGCCGCATTCGGCTTCACCAACGTCAACACGGCTTGTGGCAACAATGCGAGCGGTTGCGGCGCGAACCCGCTGTACTGGGACAGCATTCATCCTACGACGGCCGCTCATCGACTGCTTGCCGATGGCGTGTTCGCGTTGGCAGTGCCTGTCCCTGAGCCCTCGACCTATGCCTTGTTTGCGGTCGGCCTTGTCGGCTGCGGTTGGGCAGCGCGCCGCCGTCTCAGCTGAGTCTGGCGTTCAGCGGCGCTTCAGCAGTGCCGGTCTAACATCGAAGGAGAATGAGCCTTCGACCCCTGACCGCAGCGCGTGATGCCGCCTGGATTGCCCTGAGCTTGCTGGGCTTGCTGGTCTGGGACGCTTCCGGCCTCGACCTGACCGTCGAGCGCTGGTTTGGTGATGCCCAGGGCTTCCACCTCAAGAGCCACTGGTTCTTCGCGCAAGTGCTCCACGAAGGTGGGCGTTGGGTCAGCGCAGCGGCCATCGTCGCGGTGCTGATCAACGTGTTCAGGCCCTGGTCTTTCGCTCGCGAGATGAATCGAGCGACACGAATCTGGTGGTTCGCCGTTGTCGTGATCTGCCTGCTGCTGATCCCGACCCTGAAGCAGCTCAGTACCACCAGCTGCCCCTGGGACCTGGCCGAGTTCGGTCGCTCGGCGTCGCATGTGTCGCATTGGGCTTTTGGCGTCAACGACGGTGGGCCCGGTCGCTGCTTCCCGTCAGGTCACGCGTCGGCGGCGTTCAGCCTGCTCGGTGGCTGGTTTGCACTGCGCGGCACCTCACCCCGTGCCGCGCGCCACTGGCTGACAGGCGTGTGGGTTTTCGGTGCTCTGTTTAGCATGGCACAAAGCGTTCGCGGCGCACACTTCCCCAGCCATTCGATGTGGACCGCCTGGGTGTGCTTCACGACCAGTGCGCTGCTGTGGCATGCGGCGCAGCCGCTGCTGAACCGCCGACGCGCAGAAAGCTGACACCGGCGCTGACACCGGCGCCGTGTCGTTCAGACCCGGAACTCGAGGTTGTCGATCAACCGTGTGGCGCCGAGCCGCGCGGCGCCGAGTGCGACCCACGCGCCTCCACGCTCGTCGTCGTCTATGGGGGCACTCAGGTCGCCCTGGCGGCGCACCGTCAGGTAGTCGGGCTGCCAGCCCTGGGCCGTCAGCGCCGCGATGGCCTGCGCTTCCAGCACTTCCAATGGCGACACGCCGTCGCCGAAGCGTTCGGCCAGCGTGCGCAATGCCTGCGCCAGCTCGGTCGCCTTCGCGCGCTCGGCAGCGCTCAGGTAACCGTTGCGTGACGACAGCGCCAGACCGTCTTCGGCGCGCGAGGTCTCGGCCGCCTCGATGACGATGGGCAGCGCGAACTGCTGCGTCATCCGGCGAATCACCATCAGCTGCTGGTAATCCTTCTTGCCGAACAGTGCGATGCGCGGCTGCGCAGCGTTGAAAAGCTTCATCACGACGGTGCTGACGCCGGTGAAGAAGCCCGGCCGGAAATGGCCTTCGAGGATGTCTGCCAGGGCCGGGTCGGGGTGCACCTGGAACGTCTGTGGCTCGGGGTAGAGCTCGTGCTCGTCGGGCGCAAAAACGATGTTGCAACCGGCCGGCCTCAGCAGTTCGCAATCGCGCTCCAGCGTGCGCGGGTAGCGGTCGAAATCCTCGTGAGGCGCGAATTGCAGGCGGTTGACGAAGATGCTGACGACGACCGGCAGTCCATGCACCGCCGCCTGCCCCACCAGCGCGAGGTGGCCGTCGTGCAGGTTGCCCATCGTCGGCACGAAGGCGCAGGTGCCGGGCACCGGCAGCGCGGCGCGGAGGGCGGCGATGGTGTGCACGACCAACATGGTCAATATCCGTGCAGCGTTGGGTCGGGAAAGCGGCGCGTCTTCACGTCAGCCACGTAGGTCGCGATCGCGGCCTCGATCGACGCGGCCCCCTGCATGAAGTCGCGCACGAAGCGCGGCTGCTTGCCGTGGCCCAGGCCCAGCATGTCGTGCAGCACCAGCACCTGGCCCGCGCAATCGACACCAGCACCGATGCCGATCGTCGGAATCGGAAGGCTCGCGGTGATGGCCGCGGTGACGGCCGACGGCATCAACTCCAGGACCAGCATCGCGGCGCCGGCGTCGGCCAGCTGTTGCGCATGCAGTCGCAGCGTGGTGGCCGAGGCCTCGTCGCGGCCCTGGATGCGGTAGCCGCCCAGCGCATGCACCGATTGCGGCGTCAGCCCCAGGTGCGCGCAGACCGGGATGCCGCGCTGCGTCAGGAAGCGCACCGTGTCGGCGGTCCAGCCGCCGCCTTCGAGCTTGACCATGTGGGCCCCCGCCTGCATCAGCGCGGTGGCGCTTTCCATCGCCTGCGCGTGGGACTGCTGGTAGCTGCCGAACGGCAGGTCGCCGATGACCCAGGCGCTGCGGTTGCCCTGTGCGACGCAGCGCACGTGGTACGCCATGTCGGTCAGCGTCACCGGCAGCGTGCTGCCCAGGCCTTGCAGCACCATGCCCAGCGAATCACCGATCAACAGGCAATCGACGCCCGCGTGGTCGAGCACGCGGGCAAACGCGGCGTCGTAGCAGGTCAGCATGCTGATCGGCTCGCCGGCCACATGCATCTCGCGCAACCGATGCAGCGTGATCGGCTTGCGCCCGGCCGGTGCGGCGTCGGGGGACGGGTGAACGCTCATGGGGCAGCGGTACTACTTTGGTTCACGCGGCTCTCATGCCCAGCGTTTCCAGCAACGCCTGATCGGCCGTCACATCCGGGTTGCCGGTGACCAACAACTTGTCGCCGTAGAAGATCGAGTTCGCACCAGCCACGAAGCACAGCGCCTGCACCGCATCACCCAGCGCCTGGCGGCCAGCTGACAAGCGCACGCGGGTGCGCGGCATGGTGATGCGGGCGGCGGCGATCGTGCGCACGAACTCGAACGGGTCGAGCGGTGCCTGTTCCGCCAGCGGGGTGCCAGCGACTGGCACCAGGTGGTTGATCGGCACCGACTCGGGGTAAGGCTCCATGTTGGCCAGCTCGGCGATCAGTGCGGCGCGCTGCGTGCGTGATTCACCCATGCCGACGATGCCACCGCAGCACACCTTCACGCCCGCGCCGCGCACGCGTTGCAGCGTGTCGATGCGGTCCTCGAACTGCCGCGTCTGCACGATGTCGGCGTACTTGTCCGGCGCGGTGTCGATGTTGTGGTTGTAGTAATCGAGGCCGGCATCGCGCAAGGCTTCAGCATGCCCGTCGCCCAGCATGCCCAGCGTCGCGCAGGTTTCCAGCCCCAGGCTTTTCACCGCGCTGATCAGCTGCGCCACCTTCTCGATGTCGCGGTCCTTCGGGCCGCGCCAAGCGGCTCCCATGCAAAAGCGGGTGGCGCCGGCGGCCTGTGCCTGACGCGCGGCGGCCAGCACGTCGTCGACCTTCATCAGCGATGTCGCCTCGACGCCGGTGTCATACGCTGCCGACTGCGGGCAGTAGGAACAGTTCTCGGCACAGCCGCCGGTCTTGATCGACAGCAGTGTGGAGAGCTGCACCTCGGCCGGGTCGAAATTCGCGCGGTGCACCGTCTGCGCCTGGTACAGCAGCTCGGTGAACGGCAGCGCAAACAGCGCTTCGATCTGCTCGACCTGCCAGCGCTTCGCGTCGGGGTGGGCAGCGTTGGCTGCCGTGGCAGGGCGCACGAGTTGGATGGGCGCGGCTTGGATGGAGGCTGTGGACATGGTCAGGGTCTCGCTTGGATGCGCAGGCAATGATGCGTCGGATCAGAAAGAAAGGGGTGGCTCGCCGTCAAACCGCCTGGTAGGCCAGCCGCACATAGATCGGTGCGTAGGCCTCGGCCTGGGTGATTTCCAGCAGGCATTCTCGCGCCAGTTCGAGCATCGCGATGAAGGTGACGACCAGCACTGGCTGGCCGCGCGACACGTCGAACAGCTCATGAAATTCCACGAATTTTCGGCCCTGCAGCGCACGCAGCACGATGCTCATGTGTTCGCGCACGCTCAAGTGTTCACGGTTGATGGTGTGGTGCTGATTCAGGTTGGCGCGCTTCATCACGTCGGCCCAGGCGGCACGCAGTTCGTCGGGCGCGACATCGGGGAAGCGCGGCGCCAGCGATTGCTCGATGTGCACCTGCGCGCGCAGGAAGTCGCGGCCGATCACCGGCAGCGCGTCGAGGCGGGCGGCGGCCAGCTTCATCTGTTCGTACTCGACCAGCCGGCGCACCAGCTCGGCGCGCGGGTCTTCCGGCTCGGTGCCGTCGGCGCTCTTCTTCGGCGGCAGCAGCATGCGCGACTTGATCTCGATCAGCATCGCCGCCATCAGCAGGTATTCGCTGGCGAGTTCGAGGTTGGTCTTGCGGATCTGCTCGACGTAGGCGAGGTACTGGCGCGTCACGTCGGCCAGCGGGATGTCGAGGATGTTGAAGTTTTGCCGGCGTATCAGGTACAGCAGCAAGTCGAGCGGGCCCTCGAAGGCCTCGAGGAACAGGCGCAGTGCATCGGGCGGGATGTACAGGTCGTGGGGCAGCTTGAACAGCGGCTCGCCGTACAGCCGTGCCACGGCCACGCCGTCGAGCGCCAGCGGTGGGGCGTCTGCCGCCTCGTCGGCGATCAGGGCTTGCAGCTCGGGCGGCTCCAGCAGCGCAGGGCCGGGCAGGTTCATGGGACAGATTCAGGCCGCGCGCCGTGCCTCACTTCGGCCCGGTCTGGTACACATAAGGCTGCTGCGGCACGCGCGAGTCGGCGTCGTCGGCCTGCGCATCGCGGTCCACCCGCTGGTCCCACAGCAGCGCGCGTCCGGCACGCTGCTCGCTTTCCAGCGTCGGCTTCTTCGCCTTCAGCGATTCGATGAAGGCGGTCACGTCTGATTTATAGGGCTTCCAGAACAGAGGCATAGCGTGGCGGGGCCTAAAACCGGAGGAGCCCTGAGTTTAACGGCGCACGCGCGAGGCACGTGGCCGCACCCCGCGCCACAACCCGGCGTTTCCCTGAGTGCCGATTCATCAAATTTGAAGGGGTCGGCTGTCACCATCGCGTGATGAAAGAAGTCGAGCTGAAGTTCCAGGTGCCGCCCGCGGCTCGCAAGGCGGTCGAAAGCGCGGTCGCCGGGCCACAGGCCGCACGGCGAGTGCGCTTGCGCGCCGCGTATTTCGACACACCGACGGGCGCACTGGCGGCGGCAGGTCTGGCGCTGCGCGTGCGCAAGGAGGGCCGTGCCTGGATGCAGACGCTCAAAGGCACATTGCCCGACGGCACCAGCATGACGCGAGCCGAGCACAACGTGTCACGCGCCGAGACCGGTGCCACCGTGCCGGAGATCGATCCGCATCTGCACGCCGACACCCCCGTCGGCGCCGCGCTGCTGAAGGTGCTGCAGGACGCCGACGGCGCGTTGGTTCAGGTGATCGGCACCGACATCTGGCGGCGTGCCCGCGCGGTGCGGGTCACGGGTGGCGTGGTCGAGCTGGCATTCGATGTCGGCGTGATCGAGGCCGTCGCTGCGGTGCCGCTGCGACATCTGCCGGTGTGCGAACTCGAGATCGAGCTCAAGCGCGGCAGCCCGCAGCTGGTCGTGACCACCGCGCAGCGCTGGGTGGAGCGACACGGCCTGTGGCTGGACACCCGCAGCAAGGCCGAGCTCGGCCACCTGCTGTCGCGTGACGATGCGATGGCCGAGGCGCGCCGCGCCGGCGAGGTGAAGCTGGCCAAGGCCATGACGCCGGCCGCCGCGCTGGACGCGGTGCTGCGCTCCTGTCTGGCGCAGATCAGCGTCAACGCCAGCCAGATCGCGAGTGGCCGCCACGCGCCTGAGCACACGCACCAGTTGCGCGTCGGCCTGCGGCGGTTGCGAACTGCGCTGCGCTTCTTCGATGGCGCAAGGCTGGCCGACGCGATCGACACGGCCGCGCGCGAGCAGCTGGCCGTTGACGCCGCCACGCTGTTTCGCCAGCTCGGTCAGGCGCGCGACCGCGCGGCGGTGGCCGAGCCGCTGGCGATCGAACTGGCGCGCGCGCTGGCGGCGGTGGGTCAGTCAGGCGAACCGCCCCGCCTGCCGGCCTCGGGCGACGAGGTCGATCCGACCGTGCTGGTGCGGCAGTCGACAGCACAGCGCCTGATGTTGAACCTGATCTCGCGGGTGCAGGGTGCTGACCCGGCGCGGGGATCGGTGGTGCAGCTGGCTGCGACAGGGCCCGACGCCGTCGTACCCGAGCCCTCGCTGCCACTGCGCCAGCGGCTCGCCAAGCGGCTCAACCGCTGGCACCGTCAGGTGCTGGTCGATGCGCAGGCCTTCGACACCGTCGACGACGAGGGCCGCCACCGGCTGCGCAAGCGCATCAAGCGGCTGCGCTATGCGGCGGAGTTCTCGGCCAGCCTGTTCGACGAGCGCACGGTGCGCGGCTACCTGAAAGCGCTGCGCGCCTTGCAGGAGCAGCTGGGCACCGTCAACGATGTGGCCGTCGGCATTGCGCTGTACTCGGCGGCGGCGCCTGCCGATGCGCGTGCGCTGTTCGCCCTTGGGTGGTTGGCCTCGCAGCGTGAACGCGCGCTGGCCGTCTGCAAGCCGGATCTGAAGCGGTTCATTCGATCAGTGCGCTTCTGGCGCGAGCGCCCGAAAAAATCAGCCGACAAATGACGGTCCGATCGAGGCGCGCCGACTCACCTCACGCGCAGGCCCGGCGTGGCGCCCGGCCCCGGTTCCAGCACGTACAGCCCGGGATTCGCCTTGCCGTCGGCGTGGCTGGCGGCCAGCACCATGCCTTCGCTGACGCCGAACTTCATCTTGCGCGGCGCCAGATTGGCCACCAGCACCGTCAGCTTGCCGATCAGGTCGGCAGGCTGGTAGGCGCCCTTGATGCCGCTGAACACATTGCGAGTGCGTGGCTGACCGGCGGCATCGACCTCGCCGACATCGAGCGTCAGCCGCAGCAGCTTGTCGGAGCCTGCAACGTGTTCGCAGTGGACGATCTTCGCGATGCGCAGGTCGATCTTCGCGAAGTCGTCGATACCGATGCTCTCGGCGATGTCCTCGCCACCGGGCTGCGGCAGTTCCACAACTGCCGCAGCCTGTGGCTCGAACAGCGCATCGAGCATCTTCGGATCGACCCGCTGCATCAGGTGACGGTACTCGCCGATGGTGTGCGCGCCGAGCGCGCGGTGGACGTCGGCTGACACCAGCGGGGCGATCTTGAGGAAGGCCTCGACCTGCGCTGTCAGCGCTGGCAGCACCGGCTTCAGGTAGATGGTCAACAACCGGAACGCCTCGATGCACACGGTGCACACGTCATGCAGCACCGCGTCCTGGCCTTCCTTTTTCGCCAATTCCCAAGGCTTGTTCTGGTCGACGTATTCGTTGACACGGTCGGCCAGCAGCATGACCTCGCGCAGTGCCTTGCCGTACTCGCGCTCGTCGTACAGCCGCTCGATGTCGGCGTGCCCGCTGCGCAGGTGGTCGAGCAGAACGCGGCCCTCGACGCCGACATCCGACGACAGCTTGCCGGCGAAGCGCTTGGTCAGAAAGCCCGCCGCGCGGCTGGCGATGTTGATGTACTTGCCGACCAGGTCGCTGTTGACCCGCGCGACGAAGTCATCGGGGTTGAAGTCCACGTCCTCGACCTTGCTGCTCAGCTTGGTCGCGATGTAGTAGCGCAGCCACTCGGCGTTCATGCCGAGCTGGAGGTACTTCAGCGGCGAGATGCCGGTGCCGCGGCTCTTGCTCATCTTCTCGCCGCTGACCGTGATGAAGCCGTGCGCGTAGACGCGGTCGGGCACCTTGCGACCCGAGAACTTCAGCATTGCCGGCCAGAACAGCGTGTGGAAGTAGGTGATGTCCTTGCCGATGAAGTGGATCTGCTCGACCGCCGGGTCGGCGATGAAGTCATCGAAGCTGCGCAGCTCGCCACGCGCCTTCGCCTTGCCCAGGTCGAAGTAGCTCTTGAGCGACGCCAGATAGCCCACCGGCGCATCCAGCCACACATAAAAGTACTTGCCCGGCGCGTCGGGGATCTCGATGCCGAAGTACGGCGCGTCGCGGCTGATGTCCCAGTCGCTCAGGCCGCCCTGGCCCTGGTCGTCCTTGGTGAACCATTCGCGGATCTTGTTGGCTACTTCGCTTTGCAGCCGCTCGCCGCCGGTCCAGGCTTCGAGGAATTCGACGCAGCGCGGATCGCTCAGCTTGAAGAAGAAATGCTCGCTGCTCTTCATCACCGGCGTCGCGCCGCTCAAGGTCGAGTACGGGTGCTTCAGGTCGGTGGGTGCATAGACCGCGCTGCACACTTCGCAGCTGTCGCCGTACTGGTCCTTCGCGCCGCACTTCGGGCACTCGCCCTTGATGTAGCGGTCAGGCAGGAACATGCCCTTGAGCGGGTCGTAGAACTGCTCGATGGTCTTGGTGGTGATCAGCGAGCCGTCGGCGCGGTCGCGCAGTTGGCGGTAGATGTCTTGCGCCAGCGCGGTGTTCTCGGGCGAATCGGTCGAGTGCCAGTGGTCGAAGGCGATGTGAAAGCCGTCGAGGTACTGCTGCCGCCCGGCAGCGATCTCGGCCACGAACTGCTGCGGCGTCTTGCCGGCCTTTTCGGCAGCGATCATGATCGGCGCGCCGTGCGCATCGTCGGCACCGACGAAATGCACCTCCACCGGGGCCCCGTCGTCGCTCACCTGCATCCGCTGAAAGCGCACCCAGATGTCGGCCTGGATGTATTCCATCATGTGCCCGATGTGAAACGGCGCGTTGGCGTAGGGCAGGGCGGTGGTGAC
>JANXTP010000414.1 GCA_025352345.1 Burkholderiales bacterium
GCGACGTTAGCGACGTTCTGCATGCGCTCGATCTGGACGATGTCACCATCCTCGGGCATTCGATGGGCTGCTCGGTGCTCTGGTGCCACTTCCAGCTGTTCGGCTCGAAGCGCATTGCGCGTTATGTCTTCTGCGATCAGGCTTCGTTCCTGACGTCCAACCCGGCGTGGTCTGCGCAGACGCTGGAGAACTCCGGCGCGATCTTCACGCCCAACAGCGTGACTTCGACCTACAACGCTTTGATCGGCCCGGACGGAAATGCAGCGACCCGTGGCTTCCTCGGGTCGATGGTGACCGCGCAGATGCCGGCCTGGCAGTTCGAATGGATCTATCAGCTCAACCTCAAGATGCCGCGCCAGCTGGCCGCCGACCTGCTCTACAACCATTGCCATCAGGACTGGCGAACGACCTTGCCGCGCATCAACCGCCCGACGCTCTTCATCGGCGCGGTGGGCAGCCTGGTTCCCTACAAGTGCGTCCTCTGGAATGCCTCGCAGGTGACCGGCGCGCGCGCCACCATCTTCCAACCGGGCGAGGGCGATTCGCACTTCATGTTCATCGAGAACCCGGTGAAGTTCAACAACATCCTTACGAGCTTCATCAGCTGACCCGACGCGGGCGACACGACCATCGCCATCACCCGTCGCGCCGCGATGGGCGGTGGTGGTGCCGCCCATCGCACTCGGGCTTCTCCGCGACGCTCGCACGCTTGATGGCGTCGCTGCCGGGCGGGCGCCGATGTTCCCGGCGGTCTCGCTGGTGACCTTTGTGGTGCTCGATTCGTGCGCGAAGGCAGCCCCGCGATCGTGCTGTTCGGCCCACCATTGCTTCCCAATAGCGCGGCAGTTGGGCGCCCACGAGGTGCACCTACGCGATGGTCGTCCTGCTCGCGATGAGGGCGGCGGTTCGCGCCCGCTGCGCGCGGGCTACTTCACGGTCTGTGCGATCGAGCGCGTCCACCGGTCAAGGGCATCCGCCCAATCGTGGATTACCTGCTGGCCTTGCTCGCAGCCACGACGCTGGTCGGGTCCCTAATCTGACTGTCCATCAATTTCCACTGAGGAACAGTCCCCGCGTGCCAGCGCGGTGGCCGATTCCTGCCATTCCGGCCGGGTCCTGGAGCATTGCGGGCTGACCTGCTACGGCCGAGAATCGCAGCGCGCTTGGGTCCGCGGGCACGTTGCCGGAGGAGACATGAGAACACTGGTGTGCCGATCGACCGACGAGGTGGCCGCCCACGAGCGGGTGCGCT
The DNA here is from genome assembly GCA_025352345.1 of Burkholderiales bacterium. GTDB lineage: Bacteria > Pseudomonadota > Gammaproteobacteria > Burkholderiales > Burkholderiaceae_C > PBB1. The sequence goes on from JANXTP010000414.1 coordinate 1,253, forward strand.
ACTGGCGCGAATCCGTGCACGAAGCGGTCGTCGAGATGGATGTGTTACCGACGATCCGCTCGGACTTCTTCAGCCGCATCGAGCTGTGCCCGATGACCAATGTCGTGCCGCACCGCGCTGAGGGCTCGCCGCAGAAGATCAGCCGCGGCCGCTCGGAAATCGCACGCGGCAACAAGAACACCTACTACCTGATTTCGCAGTCGCGCGTGGCGTGGCGCAGCCAGCATGCGAAGTGCGACGAGATCGTCCGTCCCGGCGAGTCGGTCCTCGTCGACTCGCGCATTCCGTACAGTTTCGAGTTTCCGGAAGGGCTCGATGACCTGTCGATCGAGCTGCCCGTCTCCTGGGTCGAACGCTGGCTGCCGGATCCGCTGCTGGTCATCGGGCGCGCATTGCCGGCAACGATGGGTTGGGGCTTGGCGCTTCGCGGCGTCAAGGAGGCCTTCACGCCCTTCGAGCTGGCGCGCACGCCGCTGCCCGACGAACTGCTCGAGGATCAGCTGGGGACGGTGCTCGCGCTGGCGAGTGGCACCCATACGCCTCGACCACCCGATCACGACCTGCTGGATCGTTGCCTGCAAGCGACCCGCGACCTGCTGGTGCGGCCCGGCCTGACCGGTGCGGACATCGCCAATGCGTGCGGCATCTCGGTGCGGACCCTGCACCGCACGTTTGCTGCTGCGGGGCGCACCTTCGCAGCATCGCTGATGCACTTCCGCATACAGGAGGCGGCACGGATGCTCGCCGACCGTCGATTCCGAATGCTTCTGATCGCAGAGGTCGCGAGGCGCTGCGGATTTCTCGACCCGTCGCACTTCGCACGACAGTTTCGCCGCGTCTGCGGCGTGGGGCCGTGTGAGTTCCGGCGCGGCGCCGTAGGCACTGGGCAGGGCGCACAAGATCGAGGCGTCGACTTTCTGCATTCGGGCGCATAGCTGCATTCCTGTTGCCTCAGGGCCTGCACTGCACAGACTGTGCAGCTGGCGGAAGGCCGCGGTCGCGCGGTCGGCCAGCGATGCTCGTCGTTCCCCGCCACTCCGAAGTCCGCAGACAAGCACCGGCATCCTCATGCGTTCGTTTTGGCAGGCCACACCGATGCTGAAATCCGGGAAGCTGAAGCCCGTGCTGCAGTACCAGCGTCGCGTTCACCGGGGTCTGCGCCGAAGTCCATTGGCCGCTTGGCAGCGGTGCGCTTCGTCTGGCTGGTGGTGGGTTGAGGGCACTGCTCGATCAGCCAGAGCAGTTCGCCTCGAGCTTCTTGCCTTTGGAGAGGCGAACGCTTCGCCGCGACGGACTACACCTGTTCAGTATTCGCTACTGGGATTCGGTGCTCCCGGTCATCGTTAAGCTTGGCGAATCTGTGCTCGTGCGGTACGACCCGCGCAATCTTTCCAAGGTCTATGTGGCCGGCTCCGACGCCCGGTATCACCCTGCGTCACCTGACCCATGAATCGTTCTGGAGCGGCGAGGCCGATCGAGCCGTGGTAGCGCGTGGCCCGGACGGTCACGTCAAACGGTGCGGCTAAAGCTCGGGCGATCTGCGGCAGCGCTGCCGCCGCGCGTCAAAGACAATCCGGCGACTGCACCGCCTGCAGGATCACCTGCTCGCGATCCTCGCGCTTGCGGCCCCGAATCCACCAGACCGCACCCTTCTTAATCGTCCAGTCCTGCGGCTGCCCCGAGAGCAGGTACGAGGCGACGAAGCCCAGCGTCGGCTGGTGGCCGATGACCAGCACCGGCTCACTCGCATCCGGCCAGCGCGCCGCCTTCAACAGCGCCTCGCCGTTGCCGTCGGGCGCGAGTTCAGCAAGCGTCTTGAACTTCTTGCCGAGCGCCTTCGCGGTCTGCTGACAACGCAGCGCCGGGCTGACGAAGATCCGCGTGGAGTGGGCGAGCCGCTGGTTCAGCCAGTCGGCCATGCGCTGCGCCTGGCGTTCGCCCTTGGGCGTGAGCGCACGGTCGAGATCGTTCTCGACCTCGCGCATCTCGAAGGCTTCGGCGTGGCGCCAGAGGATCAGGTCCATGTCAGACGCCGCCGGCCGTGTAGCGCTGCACCAGCGCCTGCTGCGCGCTCGGGCCTTCGGTGCCGATGCGCTCGTAGCTGCCATCGGCCAGCAGCTGCCACGCGTCCTGGCGGTCGTGCAGATAGGGCACCAGGCACTCGTCGATGACGCGCTGGCGCAGCGTCACGCCGCGCACCGGCCAGGCGACCTCGATGCGGCCGAACATGTTGCGGCTCATCCAGTCGGCGCTCGACAGGTACAGCGCCTGCTCCGTATCCGCCTCGCCCCAGCAGAAGTACGAGATGCGTGTGTGCTCCAGAAAGCGCCCGACCACCGAGCGCACCCGAATCCGGTCGGTCACGCCGGCAATGCCCGGCGGCAGCATGCAGGCGCCGCGCACGATCAGATCAATGTCGGCGCCCTGCTGGCCCGCGGCGACCAGCGCCCGGATCAGCGGCACATCGGTCAGTGCGTTGATCTTCACGACGAGGCGCGCACGTCGGCCGGCGCGCGCCGCGGCGGCCACCTTCTCGATGTGGACGAGCATCTGCTCGTGCAGCGTGAACGGCGCCTGCAGCAGCGCACGCAACGGCTTGGTACGGCCCAGGCTCGCGAGCTGCTGGAACACGGCGTCGGCATCACTGGTCAGATCGGTCTCGGCGGTGAAGTAGCCGAGGTCGGTGTAGAGCTTCGCGCTTTTCGGGTTGTAGTTGCCAGTCGAGAGGTGCGCATAGCAGCGCAGCCGCCCGCGCTCGCGGCGCGTGATCAGCAGCAGCTTCGCGTGCGTCTTCAGGCCGACGATGCCGTAGACGACCTGCACGCCGACCGCTTCCAGCCGCTCGGCCCAGTTGATGTTGGCCTCTTCGTCGAAGCGCGCCTTCAGCTCGACGACGACCATCACCTCCTTGCCGCGCCGGGCCGCTTCGATCAGCAGGTCCATCAACGGCGATTCGCTGCCGGTGCGGTAGATCGTCTGCTTGATCGCGAGCACGTCGGGGTCGTAGACGGCTTCGCGCAGGAACTGCACCACCGGCTCGAAC
>JANXTP010000440.1 GCA_025352345.1 Burkholderiales bacterium
CTACCCAGCCCCAGCACGCGCTGCAGGCCCAAGGCGCTCACGCCTTGCTTTTGATTGGTCAGGTACCAGGCCGCCGCCAGCCAAACGCGCAAAGGTGTGCGGGTCTTGTCGAAGATGGTGCCGGCGGTGACCGTGCTCTGGCGCCCACAGCTGCGGCACATCAGCCGCGCTCGGTTGGAGCGGTAGGGCTCCTGCGCGACGCCGCACCCCGGGCAGACGAAACCGCTCGGCCAGCGAAGCTTCTCCAGATACCCCAGGCAAGCCTCTTCGCTGGCGAACCAGTCGAGAAACTCGTTCCAGTTGCGGGGGCAGTCACGGCCCGCTTCTGGCGCTACGATGGGCTGGGTTTCCATCCAGTTATGATAGGGTCACTGGAGCTAAATGGATACCCCTTATATAAAAACAGTACATTGAGCCGCCATGTCTACGCCTTCTTCTCTTCCACTTCCACCCCCTGCAGCCTGCACTGCGTCTGCATTCGACGCCATCCCCGAGCGTTTGCGCCCGGCGCTCTGGCGTGGCGACCAGATGGAAAACGCAGTCGACCGGGCTGTGCCCACGGGCTTTGCGGCGCTCGATGCGCAACTCCCCGGCGGCGGTTGGCCCCGGCGCGTGTTGACTGAGCTGCTGCTGCCGCATCCCGGCGTCGGCGAGATCCGCCTGCTCGGCCCCTGCCTGATTGCCCTGCAGCGCCAAGGCCGCTTGGTGATGCTGTTCGATCCGCCGGCCAAGCTGTCAGCCCAGGCGCTCACGCAGCTCGGTGTCGATGTGGCGCAGTTGCTGGTCGTGCACACCCGCGCTCGCGTCATCCCCGGCGCTGACAGCCTGTGGGCTTTCGAGCAGGCCTTGAAGAGCGGCCACGTCGGTGTGACGCTGGCCTGGCTGCCGCCCCGTTTGCGCGCCGAACGGTTGCGCCGCTTGCAGCTGGCTGCGCAGGCGCACGACGGGCCGGCCTTCGTGCTGCGGGAGTGGGCGGCGCAGCAGCGCCCCACGGCGGCGCCACTGCGGCTGGCGCTGCGCGCAGGCGGCGCCGACCGCTTGCAGCTGCAACTGTTGAAGCGGCGTGGGCCGCCACTGGCATCGCTCCTCACGCTGACCTTGCCGCCGGTGCTGTCGGAGGCCTTGCGCGAGCAGGCTTGGCGGCGCCAACAAGACACGGGCCAGCCGGCACCGCAGGGCATCGAGCCACGTGGCAGTGAATCCCATCCCGCCAGCAGCCCATCCCGTTCGAGCTGCGTCGAAGTCGTGCCGCTGCCGGCTGCCACCTTCATCAGCCTCGTCTGATCGCAGCCAGGCGTTGCTCATGCTGTGGATCGCGCTGCACCTGCCGCGCTTGTCGTTCGAATCGTGGCTGGCCGTGCTGCCGCCCGATCAGCGTGAGCAGCCTGCCGCGTTGATGGGGGCCCGCGAGGTGCTGCTGTGCAACGCCGCTGCGCAGCAGCTGGGCGTGCAGCCCGGCTTGCAGCGCGTCACCGCACTGACGCTGGCGCCGCAGTTGCTGCTCGGTCGCATCGATCCCGCACGCGACTGGCAGGCGCTCACCAGCGTGGCGCATGTGGCGCTGGCGTTCACGCCGGTGGTCTGTTGGGCGGACGTGTCCGAGCCTGCGGCCGCCCCGCACACCGTGCTGCTGCAGGTGCAGGCCAGCCTGCGTTGCTTTGGCGGGTTTGACGCGTTGCTTCAGCGCCTGCGTGCCGCTTTGCTGCTGTTGAACTGCACTGTGCAACTGGCCAGTGCACCCACGGCAAAAGGCGCGGCTGTGCTGGCGTGCTGGGCCGACAGCGCCGGTGGCGAACGGCATGCGGCCGATCTATCACAGCTCGAAGGCCTGCTCGATGCGACACCGCTGTGGCTGATCGGCGCTGGTCGCGCGCAGTGGGACATGCTCGACAGCATGGGCCTGGGCACCTTCGGCGCTTTGCGTCGCCTGCCGCGTCAGGCCCTGTTGCGCCGCTTCGGCCCGGCCTTGCTCGATGAGATCGACACGGTGCGGGGCGCGCGCTGCGAGCCATCGCCAGCCTGGATCACCTTGCCTGAAATCTTCGAGGCGCGCATCGAATTGCAGACCTGCGCCGACACCACCGACCAGTTGCTGCACGGCGCTCAGTTGCTGATCGCGCCCTTGCTCGCCTGGGCGCGTGCGCAGCAGGCGCGTGTGCGGCGCTACACGCTGTTCATGCACCACGAGCGGCACCGCCGACAAAGCGGCGAGATACCGGCCGCCACCGAGTTGTCCATCGCGCTGGCTGAAGCCTCGTGCGATGCGGCCCACCTGTCGTTGCTGTTGCGCGAGCGGTTGGCCCACCTGTCGCTGCCCGCCCCGACGCTGGAATTGCGGCTGCACTGCGATGACGTGGTTCGGGGCTCACCGCTCAGCGCCGAGCTGTTCACGTCGGCGCGTGGCGAGCGCGAAGGCCTGATCCGGCTGATCGAGCGCCTGCAGGCCCGTCTGGGGGCTCAGCAGGTGCAGCGCCTGCGGCCGATGGCCGACCACCGTCCCCAGTGCGATGGAGCACTCGATGCGGTGCCTGCCGATGCAGTGGCGCCGGCTGCACCCATTGCGCGACGAGGGGCGCCTGGCCGGCCTGCGACTCTGGAAGGCGAACGCTGCACCGCTCAGGCAGTGTCCGCCTCGCGCCCGGTCTGGCTGCTGGGCGAGCCGCAGCGCCTGTCCGAACGACAATCACGGCCACTGCTCGATGGGCAGCCGCTGCAGCTGCTGTGTGGCCCGGAACGCATCGAGGCGGGCTGGTGGGATGCGCCGCTCGCCGGGCGCGATTACTTCATTGCGCAGACGCCCGATGGCGCGCTGGTGTGGCTGTACCGGGCACGCCTGCCGCTCTCGGTGGCCGAGGATGCGCAGGGCTGGTTTCTTCACGGCCGCTTCGGCTGAGCCTCATCTGTTCATCCACATCAGCGACATTCATGCCTTCAGCCACCGACCATGAACAAAGCCTTCACCAGGGAATCCGACGACGCCGATGACGACGAGGTCGACCCGGCCGCGCCGGCGATCCCGGCTGGCGTCAAGAACTACGTCACACCAGCCGGCTACGCCCGGCTGCGAGCCGAACTGCTGAACCTGCTCGATGGGGAGCGCCCGAAGGTGGTCGAGATCGTGTCCTGGGCGGCGAAGAACGGCGACCGCTCAGAGAACGGCGACTATCTCTATGGCAAGAAGCGGCTGCGAGAAATCGACCGCCGCATCCGCTTCCTGACCAAGCGGCTGGACATTGCCGAGGTGGTCGATCCGTCGGTGCACTTTGGTGCTGACCAGGTGTTCTTCGGTGCCACCGTGCGTTATGCCAATGCTCGCGGCGAGGAGCGCACGATCACGATCAAGGGCGTCGATGAGTCCGACAGCGCCGCCGGTGAAATCAGCTGGATTGCGCCGATGGCGCGCGCACTGCTCGGTGCCCGCGTCGGCGATGAAGTTCGTGTGCAGACACCGGCCGGGGTGGACCTGGTCGAGGTGCTGGCGGTGAGTTACCCGAGCGCTGGCGTCAGTTGAGCACCGAGCGTGCGCAGCAGGCTCAGGGCTTGATGCGGTTGATGCGCAGCACTGCGGCCGATCGTTTCAGTGTGCGCATCACCTCGGCCAGGTGCAGCCGGTCGCGCACCGCCAGCAGCAGCTTCAGCTCGGCCGTTTCCGCCGCCGCCTGATCGCCCATGTCGATGTGGGTGATGTCAGCCTCGGCAGCTGCGACGGCAGTGGCCACTTCGGCCAGCACACCCTTGCCATTTTTCAGGAGCAGCGAAACGCCGGTCTCGAATGAGCGGGTCGGCTGCTCGGCCCAGTCCACGTTCAGCCCGTCTTCACTGTCGCGCCCGAGCAAACGCTTGCCGACCGTGCAATCTGTGGTGTGGACCTGCAGCCCTTCACCGCGGCCCACGTAGCCCAGGATCGAATCGCCCGGGATCGGCCGGCAGCAGGTGGCCAGCTGGATCGATGCGCCCTCGCTGCCGTCGATCAGCACCATGCCTTGCGACGGGGTGGCCTCGTCGGCGCCATAGCGGCCCAGCGTCAGCGTCACCGCATCGGGACGCACGCCCCGTTCGGTCAGCAGGCGCGCGAGGCGTTTGGCGACGATCGAGGCGATCTTGCGCCCGACGCCAATGTCAGTCAGCAGTTCCTCGTGGCTGCGGTTGCCGCTCCAACGCAGCAGCGCCGGCCAGACAGGTGACAGCGCGCCGGGGCCGTCGTCCTGCGGCATCGTCATGCCCTCGGCCCGCAGTGCCTGGGCCAGCATCTTGGCGCCGAGGTCCTGCGACTCTTCCTGCTCCATCGTCTTGAGGTGGTGCCTGATCTTCGAGCGCGCACGGCCCGTGCGCACGAAGTTCAGCCAGCCCGGGTTCGGCCGCGCACCAGGGGCGATGACGATGTCGACCACATCACCGCTGCGCAGCTCGGTGCGCAGCGCGACCGGCTCGCCATTCACCTTGGCGGCCACGCAGTGATCGCCGACATCGGAGTGAATCGCGTAGGCGAAATCGACTGGCGTGGCGCCGCGCGGCAAGGCGAGGATCTTCGACTTCGGCGTGAACACATACACCGCGTCGGGAAACAGATCGATCTTGACGTGTTCGAGGAACTCGCTGGCGTCGCGGGTTTCGTCCTGGATGTCGATCAGCAACTGCAGCCACATCGCGCCCAGTCGTTGCGCTTCCTGCGCGTGCTGCGGGCCGTTGCCTTTGGTCTTGTACATCCAGTGCGCGGCAATGCCTTTCTCGGCCACCGCGTGCATCGGCTCGGTGCGGATCTGGAACTCGACCGCGGTGCCCAGCGGGCTGACCAGCGTGGTGTGCAATGACTGGTAGCCGTTGGCCTTCGGGATCGCGATGTAGTCCTTGAAGCGCCCGGGCAGCGGCTTGTACAGCTGATGCAACACACCCAGCGCCAGGTAGCACTCGGGCAGCGTGGTGACGACGATGCGAAAGCCGAAGATGTCGCTGACCTGGGCAAAGCTCAGGTGCTTGGCGCGCATCTTCCCGTAGATGGAAAACAGTGTTTTTTCCCGACCGTAGACCTGCACCTTCAGCTTGGCCTGGGTGAACGATTTCTCGACATCGCGCTGGATGCGCTCGACCAGATCACGCCGGTTGCCGCGCGCCTTGAACACCGCTTTCGACAACGCGGTGTAGCGCCAGGGCCGCAGGTGTTGGAACGACAGTTCCTGCAGCTGGCGGTAGGTCTGGTTCAGCCCCAGTCGGTGGGCGATCGGCGCGTAGATGTCCAGTGTTTCGCGGGCGATGCGCACGCGCTTGTCAGCCGCCACAGACTCCATCGTGCGCATGTTGTGCAGCCGGTCAGCGAGCTTGATCAGGATCACGCGCACATCACGCGCCATCGCCAGCAGCATCTTGCGGAAGGACTCCGCCTGCGATTCCTCGCGGGTCGAGAACTGCAGCTTGTCGAGCTTGGTCAGCCCGTCGACGAGTTCGGCCGTCGGTGCGCCGAAACGCTCGATCAACTCGGCCTTGGTGATGCCGCAGTCTTCCATCGCGTCGTGCATCAACGCGGCCATGATCGCCTGCGCGTCGAGCTTCCATTCGGCACACAGGCCAGCGACTGCAATCGGGTGCGTGATGTAGGGCTCGCCACTCGCGCGGTATTGGCCCAGGTGCGCTTCGTCGGCGAAACGGTAGGCGTCACGGACTCGGCGAATGTCGGCCGGTTCGAGGTAATCGAGCTTGCTGGTCAGCGCGTCGAACGACGCGGCAGCGGCATCGGTGGGCACAGTCGTGGGGCCCGGTCTGCGCCGCACCGCGTTGATCGCCTCCTTGACGGTGTTGCCGATCAGATTGCCCATCTCCTTAATTTATCCCGTATTGGATGGGCTCGACATCGGACTGTCATCAAGGGCAGGGTGCCGGCCATGAAAAACGGCCCCACAGGGCCGTTTTTCATCGTGCGCAGAGCGGGTCGGTCAGACCGGCACCTTGCGCAGCATCTCGATGCCCACCTCGCCAGACGCGATTTCGCGCAAGGCGGTCACGCCGGGCTTGTTCTTGGTTTCGATCTTTGGGGCGTGGCCTTGGCTCAGCATGCGGGCGCGGTAGGTGGCCGCCAGCACCAACTGGAATCGGTTGGGAATATGAACGAGACAATCTTCCACGGTGATGCGGGCCATGCGGTGCTCCAGAGGTGTGACTTTGGCGACCTTGATCGGGAATCAATCGAGGTTCAGTGCCTGAAATACGGCGGGCTTGTTCTTCGACAACACCGCATAACGCAGTCGTTGCGAGTGAACGATGGTTTTCAGATCGAAAACCGCCGTCTCGAACACAGCGTTGATGATAACAAAGTCGAAATGCCGGGCCTGGGCCACTTCATGCCGGGCGTTGAGCAGCCGCTGCGCGATCACGTCCGGATGATCTTCCCCGCGTCGGTTCAGGCGCTGCGCCAGCTCCTCCCAACTGGGCGGCAGGATGAACACCAGCACCGTGTCTGGGTACAGCTGCTTGATCTGCAGCGCACCTTGCCAGTCGATCTCCAGCACCACGTCGTGGCCTTGCGAGATGCGGTTGTCGATCGCGGCGTGCGAGGTGCCGTAAAGGTTATCGTGGACTTCGGCCCATTCGATGAACTCCCCGGCGGCGACCATGGCATGGAATTCGGGCTCGCTGACGAAGTGGTACTCGCGCCCTTCCTGCTCCTGTCCTCGGGGTGCCCGGGTGGTGTGCGACACCGACACGCCGAGGTGGGAATCCATCTCCAGCAAGGCTTTGACGAGGCTGGACTTGCCCGCGCCGCTGGGCGCTGCGACCACAAAAAGGCTGCCTGCTTGCTGCATACGGGGTCACTCCAAGTGGCGGGCATCGGCGTCGGGTGCCGATTGCGACCTCGACAGTGGCGTGCATTGCCACATATTCATCGATAAACGCGCCAGCATCGGCGGGGTCGGGTGTGAGAATTCGGGTGGGGACACGGGGTTCTCGACGCTATATTTTCGGATGATCATGACTTCGGACGCGCGGCCACCATTGCTGATTGTGGAGGATGACCTCTCGCTCCAGAAGCAGATCAAGTGGTCGCTGGATCGATTCGAGTCGGTCACCGCCGATGACCGTGTCAGCGCGTTAGCGCAGTTTCGACGCCACTCGCCTGCGGTGGTGACGATGGACCTCGGCCTGCCGCCGAATCCCGACTCGGTCCAGGAAGGCTTCAAGCTGCTTGAGCAGATGATGGAGCTCAACCCCGACGTCAAGGTGATCGTTTTGACGGGGCAGAACGACCAGGCCAATGCGCTGCGAGCGATCGACCTCGGTGCCTACGACTTCCTGCCCAAGCCCTTCGATCCCGACATGCTGGGCCTGATCATCGGCCGCGCCTTCCGGTTGTTCGATCTGCAAAGCGAGAACCGCCGCCTGCGCGACATGCAGCTGCCCGATGCGACGGGCGGACTCATCACACGTGATCAGCAGATGCTGCGCATCGGCCGCACGATCGAGAAAGTGGCGCCGAGCAATGCGACCGTGTTGCTGCTGGGTGAAAGTGGCACTGGCAAGGAGGTGTTGGCCAATGCGCTGCACCAGGCCTCGAAGCGCAGCGGCAAGTTCGTCGCCATCAATTGCGCGGCCATCCCCGAGAACCTGCTCGAAAGCGAGTTGTTCGGCTACGAGAAGGGCGCTTTCACGGGCGCCGCGAAAACCACCGTCGGGCGCATCGAAACGGCCCACGGCGGCACGCTGATGCTCGATGAGATTGGCGATCTGCCGATGGCGTTGCAGGCCAAGCTGCTGCGCTTTCTGCAGGAACGCACCGTCGAGCGCATCGGCGGTCGGCAGGAGATTCCGGTCGATGTCCGTGTCGTCTGCGCCACCCATCAGGATCTGGACGAGTTCATCAAGACCAACCGCTTTCGCCAGGATCTGTATTACCGGCTGGCCGAAATCGTCGTCGAGATTCCGCCCCTGCGCGCTCGGCAGGGCGATGCAGTGCTGCTGGCGCAAGCCTTTCTGCGGCGCTTCGCCCGCGAGCAAAGCCGCAACGCGATGAGCTTCAGCGACGATGCGCTGTCGGCCATCGATGCCTACGGCTGGCCGGGCAATGTGCGGGAACTGCTCAATGCCATCAAGCGAGTGTCGATCATGGCCGAGGGCAACCGTGTCACCAGCGACGATCTCAACCTGCCCCGATCCGCTGACGCCGAGGTCGCTGAAGACCCGGTGCTCGATCTGCGCACCGTGCGTGACCAGGCCGAGCGTGGTGCGATCGTGATGGCGCTGGCGCGTGCCAATGGCAACATCGTCAAGGCCTCGGAACTGCTGGGCGTGACCCGCCCGACGCTGTACGACCTGATGCGCCGTCTGGGCATCCAGTGGAAAGACGCCGACGCGTCGGTGGCCGCATCGACCGACTGAAGCGGTCTACGCGCAGGTCTATTTGCGCTCGTTGCGTGCCAGCAAGCGCAGCACGTGTTCCACCGGGATGGCGTAGCTGATGCCCGACGGATGGGTCAGCGCGGACTCGCGCGTGCCTTTCAGCGCGACCATGTTCACCACGCCCACGACAGCGCCGGTTTCTGCATCGAACAAGGGGCCGCCGCTGTTGCCGGGGTAGGCGGTCGCGTCGAGCTGGAGCAACTCGAAAGCGCCGTCCTTCAGGGCCTTGATGGCTCGGCTGTCAAGTTGCCGCGCGCTCGGGCTGGGCAGGGCCACAGAAGTGATTGCTGACACGATGCCCCGGTGGGTGACCGGAGACAGACCCAGATTGCTGCCCAGCGGGAATCCGATGAAGGCGACCATCTGGCCTTCGCGCGCAGCCTGCGCCGGGCCTAGCGTGAGCACCGGCATGGCGCTGCCCTCGAAGCGCAGCAGGGCCAGGTCATGGATTTTGTCGACCTCGATCACCTCGACGCGCCGTAGGCTGTCCTGACCCGATGTACCGGGCGTGTAAACCACCAGACTGCTGTCACCTGCGTCATCTTCTGTGGCGCGCGCGATCACATGCGAATTGGTCACCAGCAGGTTGCCGTCGCCGACCACAAAGCCTGTGCCGTTGAAACCAAAGCGGGGGTTCTGCGTTTCCTTGTAGAAGCCGACGGCGAGCACCGAAGGCTTGAATTTAGTGATCAGACTCGGAAGCGTATCCGCTGCGGGCGACATGAACGACACCGCCAATATGGCGAAGCCAAGCAGGTATTTGGAGGCTGCCCCTATCAATGCCGTAAGTGCTTTCATCTGCAGTTCACTCCGCATCGTCTGCCCATATGCGCATCATGGCCTTTCGGGTGAGGTGCGGCACTGCCAAGTGAATGGGCATACGCAGATGATGCGAGCGAACGTAGAGGAGCCACCTGGCCAAACCAGTGAAGCGCTCGTCACAACTCGGATGGTCTGGCCGCAAAGCGGTGCTCAACAGGGCGGACATCAATCGGCGCGAGATCACGCTGCGATCCAATGCGCTGATGCGAGCGTCAAGGCGCATCGGAGGGGCGGTCGAGAACAAGCGTTTCAAGTGAACCAGCGCATGCGACAGCGGGATCTTCAGCCCCAATTGCTCCGCTCGATCCAGCAACTGATCCCAGAAGTCGGGGTCTTTGGCGAAATGCACCACGAGGTCATTCATGTCCAGCAGGTCGCGCAGGCCGTGATCGAACTCCCCTTCCAGAAACAGGTGCGCCGCGCTGTGAAGCACCATGTCTGTTGGGCACAGCGTGTAGAGGCCTGGGTGTTCAGGGATCGCTTGGATTCGATTCAGCAGTTCCGCTCCATCCACTTTGAATCGGGACGTCGGCGGGGTGATGGTGTGGTGAACGTCGATGGAGGTGCCGCGCTGCACATGACGCATCGGTGGCAGTTCATGCATCCACTGGCGGTAGTACCGATCGTTGTAGGCGTCGCGCTCTTCGCTGATCCATCCCGCAGCAAACAGCGCCGATTCGACCTCGGCGAGCTTCGGGTGCTCGACCAGTATGTCGATGTCGCTGAAGATCCGTCCCGGGGCCGAGGGCAGCCCGGCCAACAGATAAGCTGCACCTTTGAGCAGGACAATGGGTGTGCGGATATCGGCCAGCGCGCGTCGGATGCAGTCAGCCTCCCATCTCACTTCGTGCCACTGTCTGCGAGCGACGATGAGTCCACTTTCAAGATGACCACGGGGGCCTACCGGCACGCTGTTCATCCAGCCACGCTCGGCGAAATGTTGTGCCAATCGCCCTTGCATGCGCGCCTGCCTCGCCTGCCCGAGTAGTAGTTCCCATTCTCGAGGGCTCAACAAGGGCTTTCGGTTGGGGTCGACCCAAACGCGTGACAGCAGGTCCTGTTTCAAGACCTTTGCGGCGCGACCAGCGCGTCGAAAATCCGAACTGCATCATCCAGCGCGCTGTATTCGAAGTCGTAACAGTCACTTTGATCCACCACATCGGCCAGTGTGTGGAATCCCAATGCACCCAGCAATCCGTAATTGAATGCATTGCGACCCAGTTCGAGCATGCTGTCGGCACGGGATCGAGGTGCCAGTCGAGCGGTAGCGCCAAGCCTATATTTTGGAAAGATCACCCAACCGGGGCGGGCCGTTGACTTCACGCGATCGAGATGGTGCTTATCGACTTTCATCAGGCCGACGGAACCTTTAGAGGTGTCTGGAACGATCTCGCTGAAGACAGCAGAAGGGGCGAAGTCCCGAATGATGTCGAGGGACTCGTTCTTGAGGCTCACGGGGCGACAGAGTGGAACGATGTCGGTGTCGACAGTCGAGATTAACGCCATTTCGTCGGATAGCAGTCTCCATCCGCGGTGAATCAGCGCTGCACACAAGGTGCTCTTTCCTGACCCGGGCGGCGCTGGGAGAATCGCGGCGTGTCCGTCGCGTTCGATCACGGCGGCGTGAAGCATCAAATACTGATGCGCCTGGGTCGAGATGCACCAGTTCATGGCCCACTCGAGGAGCGGACAGGAGTGGCTGATCGGAAGAGGCTTGAACGGCGAGCCACCGTCGCAGACAAAGCGCACTTGAGGATGAACCCAACGGTGCACGCCGACGCCGCGCTCCATGCGCATGTCGAAGTCTGCGAATTCGTCGTCAGGGATCAGCGGATAGTCGGCATAGAGCAGTTGCAAGCCCCTGGCGATGGATGGGATGTTCGATCGAATCCTGAATACAAATGGGCCGGTTTGAAGGGACACCCCTTTCCCACCGATTCTTCGATCCAAGTCGTCTTTGGTAAGCGTGGAAAGCGTCATTCCAAAGGCGGTTGGATCAAAGATGATTTGATCAATTCTCCCAAGATGGAAGGCAGGGCGTCTGCGATCAAATCGACAGGCATCGATGTACCAAGCCTAGCGAGCACCTCCGCTTGGTTGGATGCACCATCTGCAATGGTGAGTAACACTCCGGTCGTGAGTTTGTCTAGTACATGAGTTCGACCGGTAGCCGAATCGAATACAAGGTATTCATCATCCCAGTGCCGCCATTGTAATTCCGTTCCGGTATTCAGTCGCATTCGTGCGACTTCTTAATCTGTGCGCCACAGATTCCGGGCTCAAGCTTCCAAATATGTGTAGAAAAAGTCTTTTCCACTGGCCTTTTGTGGGCTATTGTAGATCCCAATGACCTCAGAAGCGCTGTAGGGAAATACATAACCAGAAGGTGGCTTAATGGCATTCAGCAATGCTGCTATGTAGTGAAATTCGAGACTATTTTCAATGGTTAGCATAATCGTAATGAGCGATGTCGCTGGGCCGCTACCAAACACTGTGTTAAATGGGCTATTAATATTAAAAGTAATGGCGCCAACAGTATTTCCACCTAATAGATTGCTGGCTGCGTCGTAGTGCGGCCAGTGCTCGACCTTTTTGTAATAACCAGGACTCCAGCCCTTGCAAGGCGGGAGAGTGGCCTTCTGAGAGTGGGCAGCAGATTGCGCGCCTGATATCGTGCAAATCTTGCCGTCTTTAGTGAGGGCCGGGGTACTTGCAAAGGACCTTATTGGAACTGCGGTCGCAGCCAAGGCAGAGCCTTTCAAAACCCCGCTAAGAAGCAATCTGCGCCTGGACGGCGATTGTTCCAAGTCCGCTGATGACTTAAAAGTCGATCCGGTGCTATCTGTCGGGATATTTTCGCAGCCGTCTTTCTTATGATTCATATGTCACCTCAAAAATCTTCTTTGATTCGGTCAAGAACACGTCGTAGCTCATTATTGTCCTTCGCGGAATAGGACTACGCTGACCGTCTCGATCAGTACCAGGATATCTAAGAAGAGCGAGTTGTTTTTGATGTAATATAAATCAAACTGATGCTTTTTCCGCGCGTCTTCCAGAGAGACGCCATACTGGTATCGTACTTGCGCCCAGCCGGTGATTCCGGGCTTGACCGAGTGACGCAATTCATAAAACGGAATATCGGTTTTCAGCTTGTCCACGAACGCAGGGCGTTCCGGACGTGGTCCAACCAAGCTCATCTCGCCAAACAACACGCTGAAAAGCTGTGGTAGTTCATCAATCCGTGTTTTTCGCATGAAAGAGCCTATGCGAGTGACTCGGGGATCATTCTTCGACGCCCAACGCGCCACGCCATCTCGCTCGGCATCGGCGCGCATGCTTCGAAATTTCATGCACATGAACACGCGGCCACCCAATCCCACGCGGGCTTGACGATAGATGATTGGCCCAGAGCTGTCCAACCAAATAGCCAACGCCGCTAGAGCCATGATAGGCGTTGTCAGGATCAACAAAATAATGGAACTGGCGATGTCAAACGAGCGCTTCATGAGCTGCCGCATCTGACCTTGCACAAAGCCATCCCCGTACACAAGCCAACTGCCTTTCAGGCTGTCGATGCGAACTTCGCGTTTCGTTTTTTCGCTGAATCCTGCAAGGTTCAGCACCGATACTCCGCGAATTCGGCACTCCAACAACTGATCCATCGGAATGGCGCCACCGCGTTGCTCGCGTACGGCGATCACAATCTCCTTGACAGAATATCGAGATACCAGATCGATCAACGACGACTTACTTGAGAATATCGGGATGCCGTTCTTCTTGCTTTCGGTATCATCCGAGGTGGCAAAGAATCCGACCACGTTACGGGCGGTGCGTCCAGGTAGTTGTAATTCGGCTGCTATGGATTGAGCTTCCTCTCCCGTACCGACAATCAATACCGATGGCAGTGTGGTCACCCGCTGCATGACATAGAAACACCCACGGGATAAAACCAAGCCGATAGCAAGGTATGAAATTGCCGCCGGAATCAGTTGTTCAATGTATCCACGATCTGCGACAAACCGCAACACCAAACTGGTCACGTAGCCACCAATGCAAATGGCACCTGCTGTGCGGAAAGCTTTTGCGCTGAGTGAAATGGTTTTTGGCCGGTACAGTCCGACCAGCGCGTACATCAAGGCCGTCACCAGTGCAAAAAAAGTTGCACCGAACAACACCAGGGGCATCTCTGGCACGGCGTCCGGAATGGTCATGTACCTGCTTGTCAAGGTCGACGCTGCCAGCAACATGGCCACAAAGCACAAAGACAGATCAACCGCCATGCCGGTTGGGGCACTGGGCAAAATGTCGTGTCGGTAGACCCTCATCGTGGACTGCCTCTCGTTGGTCAAAACAGATTGGGACCCGGAAGGTCCACCTTGACTCGACTCACGCTAACTCAGAGCCGGCTCTTTGATGAATTATTGTTGGGCAACCATACAGTGGCATCCCCTGAGTAGGGGGGGCTGCCGCGACCTTTCGCACGCTGGTTCGAGATTTGCGGGTTTGACACGCATGATGGCCGCTGCGGTGGTAGTCAACATTCGCATCCATGAGCGCCCTCTTCGACGGCCGATGTCGTACGCGCTTTTTTTGACCCAGCGATGACAACGATGCGGAATCTCCTGCGCGGCCCCTCTGATCGATTGATTTGGCTGACACCATTTCCGCTGGCAAGCCTGTCGTCGTGGCTGACCAAGCAAACAGAATGAACCCTCACGACAACACATTCGCGGCCTGGGGATTCGGGCTGGCGGGCTTGGCTTACTTGGCGTTCGCGCTGACTCTGATTCGCATCGGGGAGTGGCGTGTTCCCGCCAGCCGAGCAGGCAAGGCGCTTTTCGGTGCCGTCAGCTGCAGCTCCCTGTGGGGTTGGTTCGCGATGGTCAGTTTGCTGCATGAAAGCGAACTGCTCGGTTTCCTGGCGTCGATGTTCGACGTCGGGCGCTATGGCTTGTGGCTGGCGTTTCTTTTGCTGTTGCGGCCCACGCCAGTACAAGGTAGCGCTACAGGGATGTCGTCGCTGAGCAGAACGTCGCTGCTGCTGGTGACCTTGGCCGCAATGGGCCAGATCTTGTTCTACCTTCACCCCGGAGACTCATTTCTGCAGGCTCGCGGGCTGCCGATGACGTCGATGGCGTTGTCGATTTTCGGTCTGGTGCTGATCGAGCAGGTTTTCCGGAATGTGGATCCTGACTCGCGCTGGAGCGTCAAGCCTGTCAGCGCGGCGCTGGCCGGATCGTTCGCGTTTGATCTGTACATGTACTCGCAGGCGGTCATCTTTGGCAACGTCGATGCCGATGCCCAAAGCATTCGTGGGGCGGTTCATGCGTTGATGACTCCGCTGCTCTTAGTGTCGACTTCGCGACTGGGCATCGACTGGGCTTCTCGCCTGCGCGTATCGCGCCGCGCCGCATTCCATTCCGCCACGTTGTTGATTTGCGGGTTGTACCTGTTACTTATTTCTGCGGTCGGGTATTACGTCAAGTATTTTGGTGGTGATTGGGGGCGCGCTTTACAGCTTTGTGTTGTCTTCGCGTCGCTGATACTTCTGCTGTTACTCGCAGTATCTGGGGCTGTTCGAGCCAAGCTCCGGATATTCGTGAGTAAAAACTTTTTTCGGTACCGGTATGACTATCGCGATGAATGGCTCAAATTTACTGAAGCACTTTGCGCGCAGGGCACGCCTCAGGAAATGGGGCAACAGGTCATTCGGGGTCTGGCGGATCTGGTTGAAAGCCCTGGAGGCGGGCTCTGGATGAAGCGTCCGGAAGCCAGCGGCTTTCGGCAAACCGTCCGATTGAACATCGATGCCACGCCTGCCGTCGAGGAGGAGGACTCAGCGCTGAGCACGGTCCTCGAGCGCGAAAAAGCGGTTGTCAATCTGGAGGAGTACCGGTCTTTCCCTGGCCGGTACGGGTTGATTGCCCTGCCTGCATGGCTGCAATCGATGCCGCAAGCGTGGTTGATCGTTCCGCTGATCGTCGGAGACAAGCTGATCGGATTCGTTGTTCTATTGCGGTCGCGGACTCCGCTGGATGCCAACTGGGAAGTTCACGACCTGCTGAAAACAGCGAGCCGCCAGGCGGCGAGCTTCCTCGCGCAGATGGTGGCCACCGAGTCCTTGCTGGAGGTGCGCAAGTTCGACGCCTTCAATCGGATGTCGGCGTTCGTCGTTCACGATCTGAAGAACATCGTGACGCAGCTGTCGCTGATGATGAAGAACGCCAAGCGACTGCACGCCAACCCAGAGTTCCAGCAGGACATGCTGGATACCGTGGAGAACTCCCTCGAAAAGATGCGGCAGTTGATGGCGCAGCTGCGTGAGGGCACGACGCCAGCCGGTACAGCCTTCGGCGTCGATCTGGCGGCGGTGGCGCGCCGAATTGAAGCCCACACGACCAGCCGCGGCAGGTGTCTGGAACTGCGCCTGATCCAGTCGGCCATTGCGCGAGGCCACGAAGAACGAATCGAGCGCGTGATTGGGCACCTGGTGCTCAACGCGGTGGAAGCCACCGACCCACAGGGGCAGGTCTGGCTGGAGCTCGACACCCAGGGCGATCGCGCGCGCATCGTGGTTGGCGACACGGGCCACGGCATGTCGGCTGAATTCATCCGCGATCGGCTGTTCAAACCGTTCCAGTCGACCAAGTCGACTGGCATGGGCATCGGCGCCTACGAGAGTTCGCAATACATCCACGAGCTCGGCGGCAAGATCTCGGTGGCGAGCGAGCCGCAGCGAGGCACGCAAGTGACTTTGCTGATCCCGCTTTTTCACGCCTCTGTGGAATCGGACCTGGACATGCTCAAGCCACAGTGAGGCGGTGCCAGCCGAACTGAGCGATCGGCGTCGGCCTGCCCAAAATTCACGATCGCCGAGGGGTTTTGACCACGGCAGCCTGCGCAACCGTTGTGGTATTGCCATGCATCATGCCATCATCCTCACTTGAGGTAATGAGCTCGTTGGCCTTACCGACAAATAACAGCCACATGCGGGATCCGAGCTTGCTCCCATCGCCCAACCGAATCAATTCTGAAAAAAGAGGAAAAAACCATGAGTATGTTCACGACACTCAAGGGGCGAGGAATTCAACGTGCGTTGATCCTGGTGGGCGCATTGCTGCTGTCCGCATGTGGCCTTATCCCCGGTAATCTTCCACCTGCCCCTCCCACCGCGTCAACGCAGGACTACAGCTACATCATCGGGCCCGGTGACAACCTCAACATCATCGTCTGGCGCAACCCGGAACTGTCAATGTCGGTCCCGGTGCGTCCGGATGGCAAGTTTTCAACCCCGCTGATCGATGAATTGGTTGCGCAGGGGAAAAACTCGGTTGAAATCGCTCGGGATATTGAAAAGCTGCTCGGCAAGTACGTGAGGGATCCGGTGGTGACTGTGATCATCACGGGTTTTGTCGGCCCTTATGACCAGCAGATTCGGGTGGTCGGGGAAGCTGCAAAACCTCAGGTGCTGGCCTACAAGCAAAAGATGACCGTCCTCGACGTGATGATTGCCGTGGGGGGGCTTACTGATTTCGCCGCGGGCAACGACGCGACCATCTTGCGCACGGCCGATGGCAACAAGCAATACGTCGTTCGTCTGAAGGATCTGGTCAAGCGTGGCGACATCTCCGCTAATGTTGAGATGAAACCTGGCGATATCTTGATCATTCCGCAAAGCTTCTTCTGAGCGCCGCCTGCAAAGCGACGCGCTTGACCGGCACCGCTGACGCGTTCTAAGCGTCTCCGCCCCACGTTTCACACAGCCTCGATCGATCACCCGAATGGAAGAGTTGCTTGCTCAGCTGTCCACCCTCGCCAGGAGCATGTGGCGATTCCGCTGGCCGTCTATCCTGGTGGCTTGGTCGGTGGCCATCGTCGGTGCGGTGGGAGTCTTCCTGATCCCGGACCAATACGAGGCCACATCGCGGATCTTCGTGGACACCGAATCGATCCTGAAGCCGCTGATGTCCGGTCTGGCGGTGCAGCCGAACGTGGATCAACAAGTCACTATGCTGAGCCGCACGCTGATCAGTCGCCCGAACGTCGAAAAATTGGTTCGCATGGCCGATCTGGACCTGAAAAGCCAATCGAAAGCAGAGCAGGAAGCCTTGGTGTCAGGGCTGATGGACAAGTTGCACATCCAGTCGGTGGGTCGCGACAACTTGTACTCCTTGTCTTTTCGGGATTCCGACTCGGCCAAGGCTCAGCGTGTCATCCAATCCTTTGTGTCGATCTTCATCGAGTCGAGCCTGGGAGCCAGCCGCAAGGACTCCGACACCGCAAAAGTGTTCATCAACGACCAGATAAAGGCCTATGAAAACAAGCTGCTGGAAGCTGAAACGCGCTTGAAGGAATTCAGGCTGCGCAACATCGAAAGCCAGAACGCTGAAGGCGTCGATTCGATTGCGCGCATTGGTCAACTGGGCGAATCGCTGGCAGCTGCGCAGCTTGAGCTGCGCGAAGCCGAGCAAGCTCGCGATTCGGCGCGGCAGCAACTCCTCGACGCGAAATCGCAACCTGGCAATTCGTCGTCGATGAACTCCTTGCTAGAAGAGTCTGCATTGTCTGTTGCCACGCCTGAAATCGACGCCCGAATTGCGACCCAAAGACAAAACCTGGACGCCTTGTTGCAGCGATTTACCGAGCAGCATCCGGACGTGGTCAGCACCCGAAAGCTGTTGCGTGATCTTGAAGATCAAAAGAAGAAAGAGGTGAAGGAATTGCGCAAGGCAGCCATGGCGGCTCCATCCATGGCAGCGGCCAATGGCACCAGCCTCGTCTCGCAGGAACTCAACAAATTGATGGCCAACTCAGAGGTGCAGGTTGCGGCGCTGCGGGCCAGGGTGGCCGAGTACTCGGCACGCTACAACCACGCCCGGGAAGCCGCCAAGACGGCGCCACAGCTCGAAGCGGAAGCTTCTCAGCTGAACCGTGATTACGCTGTCAACAAGGCGAACTACGAGGACCTGGTCAAGCGCCGTGAGTCAGCCTCGATGTCTGGTGAGCTCGATTCGACAGCCGGTGTGGCCGACTTCCGCCTGATCGATCCACCGCGGGTCTCACCAACACCAGTCTCGCCGAACCGATTTATTCTGCTGCCGGTGGCGATGTTGGTGGCCCTCGCGTCCGGTTTCCTCACCGCTTTCGTCGCCAGTCAGTTGCGCCCTGTGTTTCACAGCGCCGCGCAGCTGCGCGACAAGCTGGAA
>JANXTP010000435.1 GCA_025352345.1 Burkholderiales bacterium
GACCGAGCGCAGCACCATCTTCTTGGGCGCCATGTTGACGATCTCGTCCTTCAGTGACTTGCCCTCGGGGAATTCCACGACCAGCGTGCCGTCCCAGACGTACCACTTCGAGCTGATGGCCGCAGACACCCGCGAGCAGGCGTTGTCCTCGAACTCGGTGTAGGTGTAAGTGCCGTCTGATTTGAAGACTTCCTTGCTGGGAACGCCCTCGTAGTCGGCACTGTCCGGCGGGTTGACCCAGGTGCCGACGAGCATCGCCGACAGGGCGGCATCGTCTTTCTTCGCGGGCGCTGCTGCCTGCGAAGGCTGCCCGCACAGGGCCCCGGCTGCTACGCATGCCATTGCCAGTTTTGTCATCACGGTGGTTCCTTATGAAGTGGAATAGGGCCTAGCAGTCGAGCTTTCAGTGTGCCCAGAGGGCCCGTCGGAAGAAGAGAGTCGCTTTGATCCGAAAGACATTACAGAATTTCGACCTAGATAGTACGCAGAACAAAGCATCCTGGATGCAGCAGAGGCATTGATCAGGCCAGCCCGTGGGCGGCGAACGCCTCCCGCCACGTGGCCAGCTTGCGTTCGAAACTCCAACTCGCGTGGGCCGGGCTGCTCGACGGCAGCCGGATCACCGCCACGCCCAGCGCCCGGGTGTGACGCATCGCACGCGCCGACTCACCGCCGTTGTGCGCGATCGCCCGCAAGCCGGGTGCCTGCCGCCGGAGGCTCGCCAGGTCATTGAAGACGGCGTCACGGATCGCGCTGTCGAGGCTGCCGACGCGGCGGCAGCTCGCATAGACATCCCACAGCCCCAGGCCACGGGCGCTGGCTTCGGCCACGCGCCGTTCATATGGCAAGCCGACCAGATCGATGCCCCACAGCGCCGACAGCAAGGGCCAGAACTGGTTGCGCGGATGCGCGTAGTACTGCTGTGCGCGCAGCGATGCCACGCCCGGAAAGCTGCCCAGCACTACCAGCCGGGTGCCGGGCTTCAGCACCGGCGGCAGACTGTCGAGCAGCGGGGGCAGCTCGGGCGGCAGCGCCGGGTCACCGGCCGCACGCGCCGTCATGGCGTGCCGACGGCTGGATGCAGCGCCGCCAGTTTCGGCAACGCGGCGCTGGCATTGGCCCATGTCGCCTCGGCAATCTCGGCCAGGCTGATGCCGCGCAATGCGGCCAGCGTCTGGGCGATGCGCGGCAGCTGGGCCGGCTCGTTGGGCACGGCAGCGCCGGGTTCGGGTCGGCGTTCGTCTGCGGTGCGGTAGAGCCACTGCGGCGGGATGTCGGGCGCATCGGTTTCCAGCACGATCGCATCCATCGGCAGGGTCTGCGCCAGCCGCCGCAGCTGCAGCGCACGCTCGAAGGTCATCGCGCCGCCGAAACCCAGCTTGAAGCCCAGCGCCACAAAAGCCAGCGCCTGCTGGTCGCTGCCGTTGAACGCATGGGCGATACCGCCGCGCACCGGTGTGCGGCGCAGATGCTTCAACAGGGCATCGGCCGAGCGACGCACATGCAGGATCACCGGCAGATCGAGGGCACGGGCGAGGCGCAGCTGCGCAGCGTAGAAGCGTTCCTGGCGCACGCGATCGGTGTCGGGCACGAAGTGGTCGAGACCGATTTCGCCGACCGCCACCAGCCGTGGATCACCTCGGTGCGCTTGAAGCTCCTCGGCCAGACGATCGAGATCAGCATCTTCGGCCCGGTCGACGTACAGCGGATGAATGCCCAGCGCATAGGCCAGTTCGTGCGTATGGGCCAGTCCACGCACAAGGTCGAAATTCGCCCGTTCGACCGCCGGCACCACGATCTGCACCACGCCCGCCGCCCGGGCCCGCCCGATCACAGCCGCCACGTCGCCGCCGAACTCCGGCGCATCGAGGTGGCAATGGGTGTCGATCCAGCGCATGCGCCGATGACTAGGGCACGAGCCGACCCAGCTTCAGGCGCAGCACCCGGTCGCAACGCGCCGCCAGCGCCTCGTCGTGGGTGACCAGCACGAACGCCATCTGGCGGCTGCGCGCCAGCGACAGCATCAGATCGAACACGCCATCGGCGGTTTCGCGGTCGAGGTTGCCGGTGGGCTCGTCGGCGAGCACGCAGGCGGGCCGCCCGGCCAGCGAGCGCGCGATGGCAACGCGCTGGCGTTCACCGCCCGACAGCTGCGCCGGCCGGTGCCCGATGCGCTGGCCGAGCCCGACCTGCTGAAGCACTGCCTCGGCCGCGGCACGCGCCTCGGGCGGCGCCACCCGCCGGATGCGCAAGGGCATCGCGACGTTGTCGAGCGCGGTGAATTCAGGCAGCAGGTGGTGGAACTGATAGACGAAGCCGAGGTGCCGGTTGCGCCAGACGCCCCGCTCCTGCGCGTTCATCTTCTGCAGGTCGCGGCCCATCAGCGCGACCTCGCCCTGCGTGGGCGCGTCGAGCCCGCCCATCAGGTGCAGCAGCGTGCTCTTGCCCGAGCCTGAGGCGCCGACGATCGCCACCGTTTCGCCGGCCGCGATGTCGAGATCGATGCCCTGCAGCACATGCACGTCGAGCGCGCCTTCGTGGAAGCGCTTGTGCAGCGCCACAGCGCGGATCACCGTGCTGGTGTGCGGCACAGACTCACTCATAGCGCAGCGCCTCGGCCGGCTGCACACGGCTGGCGCGCCAGCTCGGGTAGATCGTGGCCACGAAGGCCAGCACCAGCGAGATCAGCACGATGGGCACGATGTCGCCGCTTTGCGGATCACTCGGCATGCGGCTGATCAGGTAAATGCTGCTGGGCAGGAAGCTGGTGTGCAGCGCGCGCTCGATCGCCGGCACGATGGCATCGATGTTCAACGCCACGCCCAGACCCAGCGCCATGCCAGCCAGCGTGCCCATCACGCCCGAGGCCGCGCCCTGCACCATGAAGATGCCCATGATCGAGCGCGGGCTCGCGCCCAGCGTGCGCAGGATCGCGATGTCGGCCTGCTTGTCGGTGACCGTCATCACCAGAGTGCTGACGAGGTTGAAGGCCGCCACCGCGACGATCAGCGTCAGGATGATGAACATCAGCCGCTTCTCGATCTGCACCGCCTCGAACCAGTTGCGGTTGGTGCGAGTCCAGTCGTTGATGCGCACCGCGGGCCCCAGGCGCACCTGCAATTCATCGCCCACTTCGCGCGCTTGCTGCGCATCTTTCAGCCGCAGTTGCACGCCGGTCGGGCCTGCCACGCGAAAGAGGCGCGCGGCGTCGTCCACATGGATCAGCGCCAGGCCGTTGTCGTACTCATAGTGGCCGGCATGGAAGGTGCCGACCAGCGTCAACTGCTTCAGCCGCGGCACCACACCCGCCGGCGTGACCTGCCCGCCGGGCGCGACGATGGTCACCTTGTCGCCCACCACCACGCCGAGCCCGCGGGCCAGTTCGCCACCCAGCACGATGCACCAGCAACCGGGCACCAATTGAGCCAGCGTGGTGTCGCGCAGCTGCGCCGCGAGATCGGTGACGGTGGCCTCCTCGGCCGGCGAGATGCCCCGCACGATGGCGCCGCGCATGTCGTCACCGCGCGCGATCAGCGCCTGCGCGGCGATGAACGGCGACGCGCCGATGACCTCGGGGTTCAAGCGCGCCTGCGCGGCGGTGGCCTGCCAATCCGGCAAGGCCTCGCCCTTTGATTGATAGACCTCGACATGCGACACCACCGACAGCATCCGGTCGCGCACCTCCTTCTGGAAGCCGTTCATCACCGACAGCACGATGATCAGCGCCGCCACGCCCAGCGCGATGCCCAACATCGACACGCCCGAGATGAACGAGATGAACCCGTTGCGCCGACCGCTGCGACCCGCGCGGGTGTAGCGCCAGCCGATCTGGAGTTCATAGGGGAGTTGCATAGCGAGCGCATGCTACACGGCGTGGTTGCTTGCATTGGCATGCGCCGCGCCGGGTTTGCTTCTGCGAAGGGCTTGAGCCCTGCGGGGACCGCAAGCGTACGGTCTCACCCCGAGACAAACGGGTGCACCTGCCCCCAGTGCCTAGCAATATCAATCCGCCGACAAACCCACACGTCGGCATGCGCAGCCACATGATCCAGAAACCGCTGCAAGGCACCGATGCGCCCGGGCTTGCCGAGCAGCCGGCAATGCATGCCGACACTCATCATCTTCGGGCGGTCGAGCCCGGCCGGATCGCCCTCGGCGTACAGCGCATCGAACGCATCGCGCAGGTAGGCGAAGAAGTGCTCGCCGGTGTTGAAGCCCTGCGTCTGCGCGAAGCGCATGTCGTTGGTGTCCAGCGAATAGGGCACCACCAGCCGCGGCACGGTGCGGCCGTCGGCGCAGGTCACCGACATCCAGAACGGCAGGTCGTCGCCGTAGTGGTCGCTGTCGTATTCGTAGCCGCCATGCTCGACGACCAGGCGGCGCGTTTGCGGGCTGTCGCGGCCGGTGTACCAGCCTTGCGGCCACGCCCCGCCAGTCAACGTCTGGATCACCTGCGTGGCCCGCTCAATGTGTTCACGCTCCATCGCCTCCGGCATGTGCTGGTGAGCGATCCAGCGCCAGCCGTGGCTGGCGATTTCGTGGCCGCGCGACATGAAGACCTCGACCAGCTCGGGGTAGCGCTGCAGCGCCATGCCGACGCCGAACACGGTCAGCGGCAGGCCCCGCGCATCGAACTCGCGCAGGATGCGCCACACACCGGCGCGCGAGCCATATTCGTACATCGACTCCATGCTCATGTGCCGGTTCTCGAAGGGCTGCGCGCTGATGATTTCCGACAGGAATACCTCCGAGGTGGCGTCGCCATGCAAGGGGCTGTTCTCACCGCCTTCCTCATAGTTCAGCACGAATTGCAACGCGATGCGCGCGCCGCCGGGCCACCGCGCATGCGGCACGTCGGGACCGTGGCCCTGCAGGTCGCGTGGGTAGGTGGAATCGGCATCGATGTTCATGGCGTGGTCGGGGCCGGATGGCCGGTGACTGGCAACGATGGGATCATCTCGCGATATCGGCCGCAGAATGGCTGTTTTGTGTTGCGACCCGACCATGGCCACACCCACGCTGGACCCGAACGCACCCGACTACACACGCCGCCACACCAACCTGGCCGACCCGCGGCTGGGGGCCTGTGTGGTGTCGTGCAGCGACGAATTCTTCGCACCACGTGAGCGGCTGCTGTCGCCGGAGGAACCGGTCTTCATCTCCGGAAAATACGATGACCACGGCAAATGGATGGACGGCTGGGAAACGCGCCGCAAGCGCGGGCCAGGCCACGACTGGTGCGTGATCCGGCTGGCGCGGTCGGGGCAGATCGCAGGTGTCGACATCGACACCCGGCACTTCACCGGCAACTACCCGCCCGCCGCGTCGATCGAGGCCTGCCGCAGCGCGGACGACATCCCCGCCAATGACGTTACCTGGATACCGCTGCTGCCCACCGTGGCGCTGCAAGGCAATGCACATCATTTCCACGCGATTGACAGCGATGCGGCGTGGACGCACCTGCGGCTGTCGATCTGTCCCGACGGCGGCGTGGCACGGCTGCGGGTGTATGGCCGGCCGCAACTCGATGCCGCCGTCGGCAGCACGCTCGACCTGGCGGCGGCACTGCACGGCGCGACCGTGATCGCCGCCAACAACGAGCACTTCGGCGCCGCATCGAACCTGCTGCTGCCGGGGCGCGGCGTGAACATGGGTGACGGCTGGGAAACCCGGCGGCGCCGCGAGCCAGGCAACGACTGGTGCTTGATCGCGCTGGCCACGCCGGGCGTGATCCACAGCGTCGAGGTCGACACCGCGCACTTCAAGGGCAACTACCCCGATGCCTGCTCGCTGCAGGCGGCACGGGTCGCAGGCGGCACCGACGCCTCGCTGGTCACGCAGAGCATGTTCTGGCCCGAGCTGCTGGCGCCTCAGAAGCTGGGCATGGATGCCGAACACCGCTTCGACACCATGGCCGCGCTGGGCCCGGTGACGCATGTGCGCTTCAACATCTTTCCCGATGGCGGCGTGAGCCGCTTGCGCCTGCACGGCACGGTCGTGGAGCCATGAATCCGGACGCGCTGGCACTCGCCGTGGAACCGCTGACGGCCGAGGCCTTCGCGCCCTTCGGCGAGGTCATCGAGGCCAGCGACATCGCGCAGCACTTCCCGATCAATGGCGGCAACACCGAACGCTTCCACGATCTGGCGCGGCTCGACCCGGGTGTGGGTGGGCGGGTGATCGCCAGCATCTTCCGGGGCGCACCGCGCGCGTTGCCGTTCACCGTCAGACTGATGGAGCGGCATCCGCTGGCCTCCCAGACTTTCATGCCGCTGTTCGATTGCGGAAACACAGGCGAGTCCGGGCGCCCATACCTGATCGTCGTCGCGCCCCGCGGCCCGGCGCCTGTGGCCGAACAACTGCGCTGCTTCCTCGCGCAAGCCCATCAGGGCGCGAACTACGCCGCCGGTGTGTGGCATCACCCGCTGCTGGCGCTGTACGCGAGCAGCGACTTCATGGTGCTGGACCGCGACGGGCCGGGCGACAACTGCGACGAGGTGGTGATCGCGCCCCCTGCGGTGATCACGGCCGAGGCGATCTCCGTCGCCAGGGGCCTGTGGTGCGGCGTCAATCGACCCAGTTGACCCAGCCCTGCCAGGCGGTCAGCAGCACGATGCCGCCGAACACGATGCGGTACCAGGCAAAGCCGATGAAATCGTGCGTGGACACGAAGCGGATCAGCCAGCGAATGCACAGCAGGGCGCTGAAGAAAGCGAACACCAGGCCGACAGCGAAGACCGGCAGGTCAGCCGCATGCAGCGCCTCACGCTGCTTCCACAGTGCATAGGCGCCGGCGCCCATCAGCGTCGGGATGCCGAGGAAGAAGCTGAACTCGGTCGCGGCCTGGCGCGAGAAGCCGAGCACCATCGCGCCGATGATCGTGGCACCCGAGCGGCTGGTGCCCGGGATCAGCGCTAGGCATTGCAGAAAGCCGACCTTCAGAGCATCCATCGGGCCCATATCGTCGA
Organism: Burkholderiales bacterium; assembly: GCA_025352345.1. Taxonomy (GTDB): domain Bacteria; phylum Pseudomonadota; class Gammaproteobacteria; order Burkholderiales; family Burkholderiaceae_C; genus PBB1. Next base: position 6,969 of record JANXTP010000435.1, read on the forward strand.
T
>JANXTP010000005.1 GCA_025352345.1 Burkholderiales bacterium
CTGCGCGGCCTGGCGCAGCATGTCGACCACGGGCCGGCGCAGCACATCGCGCAAGCCCCACCAGCCGGCAGCCAGCGACAACAAGGCACCCGCCGCCGCACCGAGCAGCGGCACCCATGGGGACGGCTGCCAGCTGAAGCCGAAGACCTGGCTGGCCAGCAACCAGCCCACGGCGACCGCGGCCACCGAGGCCAGCGCACCGGCCAGCGCGCCGACGCCCAACAACTCGGCGTGTTGCACCTGCCCGAGCAGCTTGCCGCTGGCGCCGAGCGCGCGCATCACCGCGAATTCGCGCGAGCGCGATTCACGCGTGGCGGTCACTGCGGCAAACAGCACCACCAGCCCGGCGGCCAGCGTGAAGACGAAGAGGAATTCGACCGCGCCGACCACCTGCTCCAGCACGCTCTGAATCTGCGCGATCGACGCCGACACATCGATGTTGGTCAGGTTCGGAAACTGCCGGATCAGTGCGTTGTCGAAATCGGTCGCCGCCTTGGGCCCGCCCGCCGTCGGCGCCTTGAACGCCGCGATGTAGGTGATCGGCATGTTGTCCAGCGTCGCGGTCGGGAACAGCACGAAGAAGTTGACCCGCATCGACGCCCAATCGACCTTGCGCAGGCTGGTCACCCGAGCCTCGACCGCCTGCCCGGCGATGTCGAAGCGCATCGTGTCGCCGAGCTTCAGCCCGAAGGTCTCGGCCAATCCCGTCTCGACGCTCAGGCCGCCGGGCTCTTCGGCCACCCATCGGCCGCCGGCCAGCAGGTTGTGCGGCGGCAGCTCTGCCGTGTGGCTCAAGTTGAACTCGCGCTCGACGAGGCGGCGTGCGCGCTCGTCGGTCATCGTGTCGGCATCGAGCGTGCGGCCGTTGATGGCGATCAGCCGGCCACGGATCATCGGGAACCAGTCGTACTGCGTGACGCCGGCTTCGCGCAGCCGCGCCTGGAACGCGTCGGCCTGATCGGGCTGCACATTGATGACGAACCGGTTGGGCGCATCGGGCGGAGTGGCCTTGCGCCAGCTGGCCACGAGGTCAGTGCGCAGCAGCACCAGCAGCACCAGCGCCAGCAGCCCCACCGCCAGCGCGGAGACCTGCAACACCGCGAAGGCCGGCCGGGCCGCGATCTGCCGCGTCGCCAGCACCAGCCAGCGCGGCGCGTTCGATTCCGGCACCGCGCGGCGCAGCAACAGCACCGCGAACCAGCTCAGCAGCGCGAACACCGCGATCGCCACGGCAAAGCCCCCGACCGCGATCAGCCCGAGCTTCAGGTCAGACGACGCGGCCAGCAGCAGCCCGGTGAAGCCCAACGTGCCAGCCGACATCACTGCGAGCGACGCCGGCTTCAATGCGCCCATTTCGCGGCGGATCACGCGCAACGGCGGCACCCGCGCCAACTGCAACACCGGGGGTGCGCCGAAGCCCAGCAGCAGGGTGAAACCGACACCCAGACCGAACAGCGCCGGCCACCACGAGGCGGCCGGCAGGCTGGTGGTCACCAACCCGGCCAGCAGCCAGACAAAACCGTGGTGCACGGCGAAGCCCAGCGCGACACCGGCCGCGCTGGCCAGCAGACCGACCAGCGCGAACTCGATCAGGTACTGCAAGGCGATCGTGCGCTGCGGCTGGCCGAGCACGCGAAGCATCGCGCAGTCGTCGAGGTGGCGGCTGGCGAAGTCGCGCGAGGCAATGCCGACTGCCACCGCGGCCAGCAAGGCCGATAGCAGCGCCACCAGGTTCAGGAATTTCTCGGCACGGTCCAGCGTCTGGCGCAACTCGGGCCGCCCACCTTCGAGCGACTCGACACGCACGCCGCGCATCCCTGGCGACTTCAGCTGAGCCTCGGTCCAGTTCGTGAACTCGCGCACCCGGGGATCGCCAGCTCCCGCCGCGCCTTTCGAGGCGACCAGCAGCCGGTAAGTGACGCGGCTGGCCGGCTGGATCAACCCCGTCGCCGCGAGGTCGGCCTGGTTGAGCATCACCCGCGGCGAGAAGCTGATGAAGCCAGCGCCGCGATCGGGCTCGATGACGATCACCTGCGCGATGCGCAGCGCGGCATCGCCGAGCAGCAGGTCATCGCCGACCTTCAATGCCAGCGCGTCGAGCACTGCGGCCTCGACCCACACCGTGCCTGGCGCGGGTGCCCGTACAACGGATTTCTCAAGCCTGCCTGGTCCGCCGCTCAGGCGCAACTGGCCGCGCAGCGGGTAGCCGTCGCTGACCGCCTTCACACTGACCAGCCGCGACGCGCCGCCCTGCGCGTCGGGCGCGCGGCCCATGCTGGGGAAAGTGGTGGTGGTGGCAGTTACCAGGCCCAGCGCGCGCGCCTTGTCGGCGATGACGGGCGGTGTCGGCTGGTCACTGGCCACGATCGCGTCACCGCCCAGCAGTTGCGTCGCGTCCCGGGACAGGCCGCTGTTGAGCCGGTCGGCGAAAAACCCCACGGCCGTCAGCGCCGCCACGGCGAGCGCCACCGCGACGAACAGCAGGCGCAGCTCACCGGCGCGAAAGTCGCGCGACAACTGCCGCCAGGCCAGCGACCAGACGGACACGGCATGGGGAGGTGGCGTAGCGGTTGGGACCACCTGCACACCTTACCTGAGCAGTGCAGCGCCCGCCCGACGTGGGTGATTGCTGGGCGGGTCGGCTACAGGATCAGCAACGCCCGGAAGTCGTTGACGTTGGTGTAGGTCGGCCCCGTGGCGACCAGGTCGCCCAGGGGCCTGAAGAAGTTGTAGGCGTCGTTGCGGTCCAGGAACTCCT
>JANXTP010000001.1 GCA_025352345.1 Burkholderiales bacterium
AGAAGAGCTTCCGCCCCGGCAACGTGGTCGCGATGACCTTCCTCAACGCGACCAGCCCGCAGACGATCAACCTGATGCGCGGCGCGATGGTCGGCATCGGCTTCAAGGCGCAGCGGCTGGCCAACGACCTGCTGCAGCGCCTGGCGCGCAAGCAGACTGCCTTGCCGCCTGCGACGGTCGGCACCGCGCCGATCAAGGAACAGGTGATCCACTTCATCAACAAGAAGCTGCCCGGTGGCCTGCCGAAGAAGACCGCGCGTGCCTTGCTCGACATCGAGGACAAGGACTACGTGCCCATCATCCGCGACCCGCAGACGACGACGGCGGAGACCGAGGCGGTGTTCTATTTCCCGGGGTGCGGCTCGGAGCGGCTGTTCTCGCAGGTGGGCCTGGCCACGCAGGCGATGCTGTGGCACGCCGGTGTGCAGACGGTGCTGCCGCCGGGTTATTTATGCTGCGGTTACCCGCAGCGCGGCAGCGGTCAGTACGACAAGGCCGACAAGATCATCACCGACAACCGCGTGCTGTTTCACCGCGTGGCCAACACGCTGAACTACCTCGACATCAAGACGGTGGTGGTCAGCTGCGGCACCTGCTACGACCAGCTGCAGGGCTATCAGTTCGACGCGATCTTTCCTGGCTGCCGGATCATCGACATCCATGAATATCTGTTGGAGAAGGGCATCACCTTGCCAGGGCAGGGCGGTTACCTGTACCACGACCCTTGCCACAGCCCGATGAAGCTGCAGGAGCCGATGAAGACGGTGAAGGCGCTGCTGGGCCCCAACGTGATCGACGCCAAACGCTGCTGCGGCGAAAGCGGCACACTGGGCGTCACGCGCCCCGACATCAGCACGCAGGTGCGCTTCCGCAAGGAAGAGGAGCTGCGCAAGGATGAGGCGGCGCTGCGCAAAGTCATGGCGACCGCCGCTGGCAGCGACGGCGGTGCGATCGCCGAAACCGGTACGGTCAAGGTGCTGACCTCGTGCCCGAGCTGCCTGCAGGGCTTGAGCCGCTACACCGGCGACCTGCAGAACGGCCTGCTCGAAGCCGACTACATCGTCGTCGAAATGGCCAACCAGCTGCTCGGCCCCGACTGGATGCCGCAGTACGTCTCGCGTGCCAACCAGGGCGGTATCGAGCGGGTTCTGGTGTGACGGCGCACGATCCTGATTGCGAGCTCTGCCGCACCGCCGGCGGCCACGTCGTCGCACGCACCGCCGCGCTGCGCGTCGTGCGGCCCGACGATGCGAACTTCCCGGCCACCTACCGTGTCGTCTGGAACGCTCACGTGGCCGAGTGGACCGACCTGCCACCCGAGCAGCGCAGCCTGTGCATGCGTGCCGTGGCGAAGGTCGAGACGGTGCTGCGCGAAGCACTCGTGCCGACCAAGATCAACCTCGCGAGCCTCGGCAATCTGGTGCCGCACCTGCACTGGCATGTCATTGCGCGCTTCGACTGGGACAGCCACTACCCACAGCCAGTGTGGGGCACGGCACAGCGCGCCGTGGAGCCGCCCGCCGCGCAACGACTGGCACTCGGGCTGGAAGCCCTCGACGCACGCGTCGCCGCAGCCATCGCGACGTTGGGTGGCGACTAAACTGGGCAACACCTCTCCGAGATCTCCGATGGCTGGCCTGACCCCCGACACCCCGCAACCCACCGCTGTCACCGTGCACCAGCAGTCGCGCGTGCTCGAGGTCGGGTTTGCCGATGGCAACAAGTTCCGCATTCCGTTCGAGCTGATGCGGGTGTATTCGCCGTCGGCCGAAGTGCAGGGCCACGGGCCGGGGCAAGAGGTGCTGCAAACCGGCAAGCGCGAGGTCGAGGTCGTCGCGTTGGAGCCGGTCGGCAACTACGCGGTGCTGCCGATGTTCTCTGACGGGCACAACACCGGCATCTACTCCTGGGATTACCTGTACTTCCTCGGCTCGCAGCAGGCCCAGCTGTGGCAGCAGTACGAAGAACGCCTCGGCGCTGCCGGCCTGAGCCGCGACGCGCCGATGGCAGCGCCCGCTGGCTCGGCCTGCGGCAGCCATTGATCACCCACCAAGGCGACTCGTGAGCAACACCCATTTCGGTTTCAAGTCGGTCGACGAATCACAGAAGGCCCGCCGGGTGCGCGGTGTGTTCGACTCGGTGGCATCACGCTACGACGTCATGAACGACCTGATGTCGATGGGCCTGCACCGCGCCTGGAAGGCGTACACCATCGCGGTGGCGAACCCGCGACCTGGGAACAGCGTGCTCGACATCGCAGGTGGCACCGGCGACTTGGCCGCGGCCTTCCACCAGAAGGTCGGCGCCAGCGGCACCGTGGTCCACACCGACATCAACGAAGCGATGCTGCGCCAGGGGCGCGACCGCCTCACCGACACCGGCGTGATGCTGCCTACCGCGCTGTGCGATGCCGAGACACTGCCATTTGCCACCAACACCTTCGATCTGGTGTCGGTGGCCTTCGGCTTGCGCAACATGACGCACAAGGACCGCGCACTGGCCGAGATGAACCGTGTGTTGCGCCCTGGTGGCCGCCTACTGGTGCTGGAATTCTCGAAAGTCGCCAAGCCGCTGGAGAAGGTCTACGACTGGTATTCGTTCAAGGTGCTGCCGAAGATCGGTGAGTGGGTCGCGGGCGACGCCGACAGCTACCGCTACCTGGCCGAGTCGATCCGCATGCACCCCGACCAGGACGCGCTGAAGGCGATGATGAAGGCCGCCGGTTTCGGCCATGTCGACGTGCACAACCTCAGCGCCGGCATCGTCGCGCTGCATGTCGGCATCAAATGCTGAGTGGCGACAGCGTCTCGCTTACCAGCTGCTACATATTCACGTTTTTCCGCATTGCCATTTGGCCGCGCCCCGCGTTCGCGGGTGGTCGTGATGTCATGCTAGGCAGCTACACTGCCCCACGGCTTCGCTTTTGGCGCTCGCCGCCTGGCATCGCTGCCCTGTCAACCTGTTGGAGATACCCTGGATGATTTCGAGTCTTGACGGACGTGGCGTCTGCCGCGAAAGCCGATTCGGTGGCCGCATCACACTGATCGCACTGGCTGCCTCCCTCGTTCTGCTGGCGGGTTGCGGCGACAAGAACAAAGACAAATCCGCCTCGCAGGCCGCGGCCAAGGTCAACAAGGAAGAGATCACTGTCCACCAGATCGACTTCGTGCTGCAGCTGCAGCAGCAGCGCGGCCTGCAGCCTGAACAGGCGGAGGTGGCCGGCAAGCAGATTCTGGAGCGCCTGATCGACCAAGAGCTGGCGGTGCAGAAAGCCGAAGACCTGAAGCTCGACCGCGACCCGCGCGTGGTGCAGCAGATCGAAGCCGCACGGCGCGAAATCATCGCCCGGGCCTACATCGAGAAAACCGGCGAGGCCGCCTCCAAACCCACCGACGCCGAGATCAAGGCCTACTACGAAGCCAAGCCTGCGCTGTTTGCTGCACGCCGCATCTACAGCCTGCAGGAAATCGCCATCGAGGCCAAGCCCGAGCAGGTCGCGACGCTGCGTGAGCAGCTCGGTGCTTCGAAGAGCATCAACGACTTTGTCGAGTTTCTGAAAGCCAACGGCTATCGATTCGCGGGCAACCAGGCGGTGCGCCCGGCCGAGCAGCTGCCGCTGAACCTGCTCGACACCTTCGCCAAGCTCAACGACGGCCAGGCCGTCTTGCTGCCCTCGGCCACCGGCGCCCAGGTGGTGTTGGTGGTGGGCTCACGATCGGAACCGGTCGATGAGGCGCGCGCCAAGCCGGCTATCGAGCAGTTTTTGTCGAACGATGCCAAGCGCAAGCTCGTTGAATCCGACATCAAGGCACTGCGTGCGGCCGCGAAGATCGAATACAAGGGCAAGTTCGGGCCGGCGGCAGCGGATGCCGCTTCAGCCCCGCCGGCAACGGCCGCCGCACCAGCACCGGTCTCCCCGCCGCCGTCTGCGGCTTCCGCGGGTGGTCTGAGCGCCACTGACATCAGCAAAGGGATGGGCCTGAAGTGATGAAACACAACCTGCAATCCGCGCTGCTGACGGCTTTGATAGCCGTTTTCTTTTGTTCCGTGTCGCCGCTGACGCAGGCGCAGGCACCCGCCGCGTCCAGCGCGGCGCCGGCGGCCAACGAATACAAGCTCGGTTCGGGCGATGTGATCCGCATCAGCGTCTACCAGAACCCCGACCTGACGCTCGAAACGCGCGTCACCGAAGCCGGGCTCGTCACCTACCCGCTGCTGGGCACCATCCGCCTCGGTGGTCTGGGTGTCACGGCCGCTGAGAAGCTGATCACCGACGGCCTGCGCAACGGCAACTTCGTCAAGCAGCCGCAAGTCACCATCGTGGTCGAGCAGGTGCGCGGCAACCAGGCCAGTGTGCTGGGTCAGGTCAACCGGCCTGGTCGCTTCCCGCTCGAAGTGGCCGACATGCGCCTGACCGACTTGCTGGCCACCGCTGGCGGCACCTCGCCGATCGGCTCCGATCTGGTGGTGTTGTCGGGCACCCGCAATGGCGCGGCCTACCGTGTCGAAGTCGATCTGCCCACCTTGTTCGGCCCCGGTGGGCGCGACAAGGATGTGCTGGTGCAGAACGGTGACACGCTGTGGGTCGACCGGCAGCCGCTGATCTTCATCTACGGTGAAGTCCAGCGCCCGGGCTCCACGCGGCTGGAGCGTGGCATGACGGTGATGCAGGCCTTGGCCACCGGTGGCGGTCTCACGTTGCGCGGCACCGAACGCGGCATCCGCGTGCACCGCAAGGGCGCCGACGGCAAGGTACAGGTCTTGCAGCCCAAGATGGATGACACCTTGCTCGAGGGCGACGTGGTATTCGTCCAAGAGAGCCTGTTCTGACCGGAGCTAACGGTGACTTTCGCCAATTTCCTTGCCATCGTTCGGGCCCGCCTTCGAATACTTCTCCTGGTGATGGGAGTCACCGTGCTCACCGCAGTGATCGTCAGCCTGCTGCTGCCTAAAAAATACCTGGCGACCGCCTCTGTCGTCGTTGATGCAAAGCCCGATCCGGTGTCGGCGCTGATTTACCCTGGTCTGGCATCGCCCGCGTTCATGGCCACCCAGGTCGATGTCCTTGTAAGCGACCGTGTCGCCTTACGCGTCGTCCGCGATTTGAAGCTCACTGAAAACCCGGAGATCCGCCAGCAGTGGCAGGACGCAACCGAGGGCGAGGGCACGGTCGAGCAGTGGCTCAGCGACAGCCTGAAAGGCAACCTTGACGTCAAACCCTCGAAGGAGAGCAATGTCATTTCTGTGGCGTACAAAGCACCTGACCCGCGCTTTGCGGCCGCCCTGGCCAACGCCTTTGTCCAGGCCTACATCGCGACCTCAGTGGAACTGCAGGTTGGCCCTGCCAAGCAATACAACACCTTTTTCGACGACCGGGCCAAGGCGGCCCGCGCTTCGCTTGAAGCGGCGCAGACCAAGCTGTCCAACTTTCAGCGCCAGAACGGCATCCTGGTCGATGACGAGCGCATGGACATTGAAACGGCGCGCATGAACGAGCTGTCGTCCCAACTGGTGGCGCTTCAGGGTCTGAGCGCTGAATCGAGCAGCCGGCAGGCGCAGGCAGGCGGCGCGTCGGCAGACCGATTGCAGGAAGTGCTGCTGAACCCAGTCGTCGGGCAACTGAAGGCCGACCTGGCCCGCTCCGAAACTCGGCTACGGGAGCTCAGCACGCATTACGGCGACAACCATCCGCAGGTGGTCGAAGCCCGCGCGAACATCGCCGAACTCCGCGCCCGGCTTGAAGCTGAAACCCGTCGCGTCACCGGCGGCGCCACCGTCACCAACACCATCAACCGCCAGCGTGAAGCAGACACACGGGCGGCGCTGGAGACCCAGCGGGTCAAGGTGCTGCGCATGAAGGCGATGCGCAATGAAGCCTCGGTGCTGCAGCGCGACGTTGAGACCGCTCAGCGTGCGTTTGAGGGCGTGTCAGCCCGTCTTACCCAAAGCGGTCTGGAAAGCCAGACCACGCAAAGCAATGTCAATGTGTTGAGCCAAGCGGTCGCGCCCGTGAAGCCAACATCTCCTAATGTTCTTTTGAGTTTGGCGCTGTCGATCGTCGTCGGCCTGATCTTCGGCACGGGCCTTGTGTTGTTGCTCGAACTGCGCGACCGCCGCGTGCGGGGTGTCGATGACGTGATGCAGGCCCTGAAGCTGCCGATCCTGGGCGTGATGCCCAAGCCGGGCACCCGCCGCAGCGGGCCGCAGCGCCTGCTCGGCATGGAGCAGCGCGTGCTGGGCAACAACGTGGCACCGAGCAAGGGAGCCGCGTGATGGCCAAGTTCCGCAGTTCCAGTGTCGTCGAGCCGATCAACACCGCCGAGTCCATCGAGGACAGCGACTCCGAAGGCGGCGTGCTCGACCGCTCCATCGGCTCGATCATCAGCGAGTTGCGCAATCTGTCCACCGATCAGGTCGAGCAGATCCTGGCGTACCAGCAGCAGTACGGTGTGCG